>JAZUMN010000084.1:0-112501 GCA_045603645.1 Alistipes sp.
GTGCGTACAGTCTCGGCTGAACAATCAAATATTATTACATCTCTTTTAGTTCCCGATAAAGCTGAACAGCTCGTTGGCAAAGATACAAACTTTTCTACTTATACAAAACCTGCCTAACAAAAAACTTGTTAGACAGGCTCGTGTTTTAACGATATTCCCAAACTGCTATTTTGCTTTGAAAATTGCCTGCAACTCACCATCTGAGAGCAGCAGGAGCATATCGCCATCAATCTCGTAGTGGGTTATGCGGCCTATAATCGTTGAGAATTTTGTTTCAAGCTCTGCCTTGGGGCACATCATACGCGTACCTGCCAGCTCACCGAAGGATATTGCGCCCGTGTCGGTTACTGAATAATCGCCCATCATGCGGTTGCAGGCTCCCACGCCCGAGAAGCGACCGTCGGCCGAGAACTGAAATACAAACTGGTTGTCGGCGACATCCACGTCGGCACCCATCATACGCATCAGATGCCACTCGGTATTAACCAGAGGCTTGTTATTCTTGCCCTTACGGCAAGGGCAGCAGCCCACAACCGCCACAAGCAACACGGATGCGAACAAAGCATAGAGTATATTTTTCATAAAATTCAAACTGTTTACTAATTTTATTTTCTCAACAATGGTGCAAAGATATGGATTTTTTATATCTTTGTAATAGCAAGCACTGCATATTATATAAAAACAACGATATTATGAAGAAAATTATTGCATCGCCCCTCGCTCCAAAGGCTGTGGGCCCATACTCTCAGGCTGTGGAGGGAGGCTCTACACTTTACATTTCAGGTCAGCTTCCAATAAACGCCGCAACGGGCAAGATGCCCGAGACAATCGAGGAGCAGACCCGTCAGGCACTCACCAACTTAGGCTACATTGCCACCGAGGCAGGCTACACATTGGCAGACGCCGTGAAGGTGAGCGTTTTGCTCGACGACATTGCCGACTTCGCAGCTATGAATGGCGTATATGCCACATTCTTTACCGAGAATATGCCTGCACGCGTATGTTACGAGGTGGCAAAGCTCCCTATGGGTGCAAAAGTTGAGATTGACGCTATACTCTGCAAGTAGTTTTAGGGTCATAAAATTGGAGTATGCGCTGGGCTTACCCTCAGCGCATATTTTCGCCTTTTGTTGATGAGTTGTGGAAAAATATTGCTTTGAAAAATTTTTAACCGCTCCGTTTTTTCTCAACTTTGCATACCCAAAGAAATCAGTGGAAATAATTTAGAAACAATAAAATATCAACCTTAAACTATGTCAAAAAACACAACTATGCCTGCTGAGGTGAGCTATAATGATGCCGTAGCCGCTTCAAAAGAGTATTTCGCAGGTGACGAGTTGGCTGCCACGGTGTGGGTGAGCAAGTATGCCCTGAAAGACTCTTTCGGGCATATCTACGAGCGCACGCCAGAGGATATGCACCACCGCATAGCAGCCGAAATTGAGCGCATCGAGAACAAGTATCCCAACCCAATGTCTAAGGAGGAGGTATTCTCGTTGCTCGACCACTTCCGTTACATCATCCCTCAGGGAGGACCTATGACAGGTATAGGCAACAACCTGCAAGTGGCATCACTTTCAAACTGCTTTGTTATCGGCAACCGTTCGCACTCAGACTCTTACGGTGGTATCTTCCGTATGGACGAGGAGCAGGTGCAGCTTATGAAGCGTCGCGGTGGCGTAGGTCACGACCTCTCGGGTTTGCGCCCAACAGGCACGCCTGTGCTTAACTCGGCTCTTACATCTACGGGTATCGTGCCATTTATGGAGCGTTACTCAAACTCTACACGCGAGGTTGCGCAGGATGGCCGTCGCGGAGCCTTGATGCTCTCACTCTCAATCAAGCACCCCGATGCAGAGCGTTTCATCGACGCCAAGACTCAGTCGGGCAAGGTTACGGGTGCAAACGTATCAATCAAGCTTGACGACGAGTTTATGCGTGCTGCACAGGAGGGTCGTCCCTACCAGCAGCAGTTCCCTATAAATGCCAAGAAGCCTAAGATTGAGACTGAGATTGACGCCAAGAAGCTGTGGGAGAAGATTATCCACAACGCATGGCAGTCTGCTGAGCCAGGTGTGTTGTTCTGGGATACAATCATTCGCGAGAGTATTCCTGACTGCTACGCCGACAAGGGCTTCACAACCGTTTCGACAAACCCCTGTGGCGAGATTCCTCTCTGCCCTTACGACAGTTGCCGTCTGCTGGCTCTCAACCTGCTCAGCTATGTTGAGAACCCATTCACAGCAAAGGCTAAGTTCAACTTTGACCTCTTCCGCTCTCATGTAGCCAAGGCTATGCGTATAATGGATGACATCATCGACTTGGAGTTGGAGAAGGTAGAGCTTATCATCAACAAGGTGGCGAGTGACCCCGAGGAGGAGGAAATTCGCAAGGTAGAGTACGACTTGTGGCAGAAGATTAAGGATATGGCACTCAAAGGCCGCCGTACAGGTCTTGGCATCACCGCCGAGGGCGATATGTTGGCAGCTCTTGACTTGCGTTATGGATCTGACGAGGCTATCGACTTCGCCGTGAATGTACACCGCACATTGGCCGTGGAGGCTTACCGTGCATCTGTGAAGATGGCTCAGGAGCGTGGCGCTTTCCCAATCTACGAGACCGAGCGCGAGAAGAACAACCCGATGATTAAGCGTCTGCGTGAGGCTGACCCAGAGTTGTATGCCGAGATGGAGAAGTATGGCCGTCGTAATATCGCCATGCTTACAATCGCCCCTACGGGTACAACATCGCTTATGTCACAGACTACCTCGGGTATTGAGCCTGTGTTCCGTCCCGTGTATAAGCGTCGTCGCAAGATTAACCCATCGGACAAGGACAAGACACCCGACTTTATCGACAACATGGGCGAGAAGTTCGAGGAGTACTATGTATATCACCACCAGTTTGTCAAGTGGTTGGAGCAGAACAACTACGACATCTCTAAGTTGCAGGACATCTCGGAGGATGAGCTCAACACCTGGCTCAAAGCATCGCCATACTACGGTGCCACGGCAAACGACATCGACTGGGTGGCAAAGGTGCGTATGCAGGGTGCTATTCAGAAGTGGGTGGACCACTCTATCTCGGTTACGGTAAACCTTCCAAATGATGTATCGGAGGAGCTCGTTGCCGATGTATATCGCACAGCGTGGGAGTGTGGTTGCAAGGGCGTTACGGTATATCGTGACGGCTGCCGCGACGGTGTGCTCATCGACACCAAGAAGAAGGGCGAGAAGAAGTGTGAGTCAGGCATCAACACACAGAAGCGTCCTAAGTCTATCCCTGCCGACATCGTACGCTTCAAGAACGGCAGCGAGGACTGGATTGCTTTCGTAGGTATTCAGAACGACCGTCCTTACGAGATTTTCACCGGTAAGATTGAGGAGGACGCTATGTACATCCCTCGCAAGATTACCAAGGGTTGGATTATCAAGGTACGCGAGGAGGATGGCACGAAGCGTTACGACTTCCAGTATCAGGACCGCTACGGCTACACCAACACCATCGGAGGTATCTCACGTCTGTTTGACGAGGAGTTCTGGAACTATGCCAAGCTCATTTCTGGTGTATTGCGTCACGGCATGCCTATCGACAAGGTTGTACACCTGATTGACGGCTTGCACCTCAACAGCGAGAGCATCAACACCTGGAAGAACGGTGTGCAGCGCGCTTTGAAGCAGTACATCGCCGACGGCACAAAGGCAAAGGTTAAGTGTCCACAGTGTGGTCAGGAGGAGATGGCCTACCAGAACGGTTGCTTGACTTGTATGTCTTGCGGCTACTCTAAGTGCGGTTAACATCCGTTTCTAAGTAAAAAAAAGTGAAAAATTTGCGCTAAATGCTTGTTTTTCACTTTTTTGTTTATATATTTGCGATGTATTGTACTGATGCATAAACATATGACAACAGCATAAACGCAAAACAGAGAAGGATTATTAACAGGAAATATATTAAATTTTCGACTATGAAAAAACTTTTACTTTCTATTGCGATGGTCGCAATCTCTTTGGGTGCTATTGCTCAGGAGCAGACAGCAGAAAAACTACGCTGGAAGGGCATTATGAACAATAGTTTCTGGTCAAACTGGGAGCTCTCACTTGGCGCAGGTGTGAACTACACAGCCTGGAATCACGGCGGTTTTAAGGCTCAGGGCAGCTTTGGTGACAACCTCGGCTGGCAGGCTGAGTTGAGCGCCACAAAGTGGTTTAACCCAATCCTGGGTGCCCGCTTGCAGATGCTTGGTGGCAAGGTAAACCCATCATCAGATGCTGAGACTTTTGGCAGCACTATGCTACTTCCTCACATTGATGCGGTTGTTAACCTCTCTAACTGGATTGGCGGCTACCGCGAGGACCGTGTGTACTACGCTAAGCTGGCAACCGGTTTTGGTCTTAAAATAATTGATGTGGGTGACAATGCGGGTACGGGCTTTGCCTGGAATGCGGGCCTGATTAACACATTCCGCGTATCAAAGGCTATTGATATCAACCTCGAATTAAAGGCATTCCTCACTCCTGAGCGTGATATGCCACAGGAGCTTAACCTCTCAACAGGCAAGTATGCACAGATTTACTCAGCAACTGTTGGCGTAGCATACCGTTTCAACAAGCGCGACTGGGAGAAGGCTTACTCGCAGACGGAGGTTGATGGTTATTTGGCTGCAATTGCAGCTTTGGAGGCCGGCTTGGCAGATGCTCACCGCAACGAGGGCAAGCTTGCGGAGCGTTTGGCTGCACAGAAGGCAGCTTTGGATAAGACTTTGAAGGATCTTGAAGATTGCCAGAACAGCAAGAAACCCAGCACCATTAGCGCGGCAACGGCATTGTTCTTTAACTTTGATAGTTACCGTTTGTTGGACCGTGCCAAGGCTTCTATGCAGCTCGTAGCAGAGGCTATCGCAGCGGCTCCAAAGGAGCAGGTATTCACTATCGTAGGTCACGCTGACGTTAAGACAGGCTCTGCGGCATACAACCAGAAGCTCTCTGAGAAGCGCGCCAAGGCTGTTTACGACTACCTCATTGAGCAGGGCGTAAACAAGGAGCAGCTCACCTGGAAGGGTGTTGGTTCTACGCAGAACATCTTCCCTGTAAATAATACAAATCGTGTAGTTGTTATCAAGTAACAACAGCATAAGGCAAAAAATCCTGCTCAGCCGATAGGTTGGGCAGGATTTTTATTTTAGGCGGACGTACAGAGGTTGATTAAAACATCATTGTTTCCTATCAATTACTTTATAATCACTACATTTACCAGCTTTACACCCGACAGACGATTAATTTCGGCTGCAATAGCTTCACGGCGGTAAAAGAGCTCATTGCGTATGATGCTTGACGAGAGGTGGGCATACAGAACATGATTCTCCAATTTGAGTGTTGTTGTGCAACCGGCAGCCCTATCCCCGACTACCTGCCGCCACGTATCGGGTAGCTTCCCCTCAGCTATCTTTGCCGCAACATAGGGACGTGAGAAGAACTCGTCTAACACCTCCCCAAACAATAGAGTCTTTGTACGTCTCATAGTCTTACCTCCCCGTCCTCAACATTAAAGAGTGCATAATCCTTACCGGCACGTTGCAAAGTGCTCTCCAAGCGCACCTTATTGCAGTCGGTTATACATATTTGACCAAAATCATCACCCGACACAAGCCGCAGCAGGTGCTCTACACGTCGCATATCCAACTTATCGAACAAATCATCAAGCAGCAGGATAGGCTTCTTGCCCGTATGCTCCGACAAAAGACGATACTGAGCCAGCTTCAAGGCTATAAGAAAACTCTTCTGCTGCCCCTGCGAGCCATACTTACGCAGCGGATAGTCACCAATGGTAAACAGAAGGTCGTCACGATGCACACCCGAGGTTGTGAACTGATTAACCAGGTCACGCTCCCTCGTCCGCATCAATATTTCACCTAAGGGACTCTGGTCAAGCTCCGAGCGATATGCGATATTCACCTGCTCACGGTCCTCCGACAGCAAGGCATAATACTCCTTCACAAGTGGCAGCATCCGCTCGACAATCTGCTTGCGCAGGGTGTAAACCACCGTTCCGTGCTCGCTGAGTTGCATATCGTATATCTGCAACATCGCCTCGTCGGAAGATTTTTTCAGGAATGTGTTGCGCTCGGCCAGCACCGCATTGTATCGCATCATAGCCTGCAAGTAGACCTTGTCAAGTTGCGAGATAAAGCTATTGAGGTAGCGACGACGCTCCTCCGCCGCATCGGTTATAAGGTCGGTGTCACGCGGAGAGACTATAACTACGGGGAAACAACCTACGTGGTCGGCTATACGCTCATACTCCTTGCCGTTGCGCTTGATAATCTTGCCGCCACGCTTTGAGAACGAGCAGTTTACAAGCTCCGCCCTTTGGTTCTCGTCAAGATACGAGCCCTCGGCTACAAAGAAGTCCTCGCCATGCGATACGCTCTGTCCATCGGTCATTGTGAATGCCGACTTCGACATCGAGAGGTAATGTATGGCATCCAGCACATTGGTCTTGCCCGCGCCATTATCTCCGACGAAACAATTTATACCCTCCGACAAAGCGATCTCCGCCTGATGGATATTCTTAAAGTTTATGAGCAACAACTTCTTTAACCACATAATTTCTTCGTTTTGGTACACAAAGTTACAATTTTCCACGGACTTTTTAGCGGTTTGCCTCGCCGAATTACATTTTCCGCACTAATTTATTCGGTTTTTTCCGTTTTTTATTTTAATTTTGCAAATTGAATTGGAGAATAATTAACTAAAAATCATAAAAAAATGGCAAAAGAGGTAATGACCCCACAGGAAGAGGCTTTGGCTAATGCACAGTCACAGGCAGAGAACTTCTTCGAGAAAAACAGCAAGATGGTAGTAACAGCCATCATAGCTATCTTCGCAATCGCAATCGTAGTATTCGGCTACAAGAAACTCATCAGCGAGCCACGTATGAATAAGGCTCAGGAGATGCTTTACGAGGCACAGTATCAGTTCGAGGCTGCTACACCCGATTACAGCCTTGCACTTAACGGTGACGAGTCAACCCCAGGCTTTGCCGAGGTTGTAGAGCAGTATGGCAACACCCCAGCGGGTAACCTGGCTAAGATGTATGCTGCATCTTGCGCACTGCGTCTGGGCGAGTTGGAGGCTGCTGAGGAGTATATCAACTCTTTCAAGAGTGTCAAGGGCATCCCTGGCAGTATGATTAACGCACTGGCCGAGGGTATCAAGGGCGACATCGCCGTTGAGAAGGAGGAGTACGCAAAGGCTGCCGGCTGCTTCGAGAAGGCTGCCGAGGCAAGCATCAACGACTTCACAACACCTATGTATCTTCGCAAGGCTGCGTTGGCATTCGAGGCTATGGGCGAGCAGGCTAAGGCACAGGAGTGCTACAAGACTATCAACGAGAAGTATCCTCGTTCGGTAGAGGCTCGCGATGCTATGAAGCACGTAACAGAGTAACAATATTTAAGCAAGAGGGCGAGAAATGGCGCAGTACAAGGTTGGTGTGATTATCGTGGATGAGCAGGCAGCATTTGCCAATCTCAACCTGATGGCCGCCACCGAGAGCCTTAAAGCCTTGGGCTGTGGCGAGAGTAATATTCTTGTCAGGGAGGCGCCAAAGATTTTCAACGTAACCCTCACGACCCAATTCCTGGCCGAATATACCGACGTGGATGCTGTGGTGGTACTCGCCGAGGATGACCACACGGCAGCTTTCGAGGCTATGCTCTATGGCTTGACAAAGTTACAGATTGCGTGGAATATGCCCGTCACGGTGGGTGACTTCACGGCAGCTGCCGAGGCTATTGAGATGGTCGCCCTGCAAAACAAGATGGAGGCGGAAGCCCCCGAGAACATCACGCAGGATAGCAGGTCGATAAATTAGGCAGGAGGAGGAAATAATGAGCCTGTCTAACAAGTTCAATTTTTACGATTTCACCCCCATCAGAAGCACTTCTGGCAGGGGTGATTTTCATTTTTTAAGACTTATTAGACAGTCCCTTTTTTATATACATTGAGCATTTTGAACACAAGTGTAACGCCAAAATTACCTTGTTAGGCAACTCATTTCTTATTATAAATTGTATAACAAGAGGAATTTTTAGGCACACGAAGTGCGAAAAAGCGGAGTTTACTTGGCGTAAATGAGCATTTTGAGCACAAGTGTAACGCCAAAATTACCTTGTTAGGCAATCTATATTTTTCTTAAAGCCTCTATAAACCCACTATTCCTCTGCCATATAGGCTCTGTGGCAAACCAAAACTCGCGTGCCTCGGTCTGCTGCGAAGGTCGTTCCGAACGGCAATCTTTGATATAGGCCTCGTCGGCAAGGTGCTCTGGTGCTATAAACTCCTCATACCACTGCTTGTGACGTGTGCGCAGCTGACGCAAGGCGTCACGGTCAATGCCCTGCGAGCGACGATACTCCGCCCACAGCGTGAGCAGCTGATACTCCGCCGTCTTGGGCGACATGTCAAACATGGCACTCTCCAAGCAGTCGTAATCCTCAATCTCAACATAGGCAAATGCCAGCGGCACAACAGCCTCCATGTGGTCCTCCTCATCGACATCCAGCAGAGTCTCCCACAGCGCCACGGCCGTCTCCACCTCACCCACAAATAGGTTATCGACCGCCGAGCGGTAGAGTATCTCCATCGCCGAGCGCGAGCCCTTGTCGTTCCAATCCAGACGTACAGGCTCCTCACCTACGGCATCAAGCAACTGCTGGGCACACTCAAAACGCAAGGTGCACGCCTGCTCCCAATCTCCCTCCTGCTCCAAGCGCTGCGTGCGGCGCAGCAAGGCCGAGAATCTCTCGCCATCCTCTACCTGCCACAACTCGGCAGATATTGGTCTAAGCCTTACTCTTGTCATCGCGACGGCATTTAAGTGATGCGAGAAGCGCTATCACAAGGGTAACCACACCACCAAGGATGTATGCCAAAGTGCGGTTCTCCATGCCGATAAACTCCTTCTCGGAGATGAATACGTAGCTGCTGCATATATAGGTCATAAAGAGTGCAGGGATGAGCGAGAGCCAATATACCTGACCACCCTTCTTGTAGAGATATACGGTTATGGTCCACAGCACAAAAACGCTGAGCGTCTGGTTTGACCACGCAAAGTAACGCCATAGCACATCGAAATTTACAAAGAGCAGCGACACACCCACAGCAAAGAGAACAGCACTCACGGCAAGACGCTTTACGAGGCTCTTTTGGTCAATGTGAAATATGTCGGCAATGATAAGACGTGCCGAGCGAAAGGCGGTGTCACCCGACGTTATGGGAGCAGCTACGACACCCAGCAGAGCCAGCAGGCCGCCCGCAACACCCAGGGTGGTGTTGGCTATAAGGTTCACAGCCCAGCCCGCATTGTTGCCGTGCGCAGCGAGAGCCTCTTGCAGAGCCTCCACCCCACCGAAGAACGCCATGCCTATTGCCGCCCATATAAGGGCTATGACCGACTCGGTAATCATAGCGCCATAAAATACCGAACGGCACTCCTTCTCGTTATTTACGCAACGCGCCATAAGAGGTGACTGCGTAGCGTGGAAGCCCGATATGGCACCACAGGCGATGGTGATGCAGAGGGTAGGAATTAAAGGCAGGCTCTCGGCGTCGAAGTGCTGGTTGCGAATCTCGGTAAGTTCAGGAACAGTGTAGTCTCCAAAGAGGATTACGCCCAACAATCCCAGCGCCATAAATATCAGCGCAGCACCGAATATGGGGTATATCTTACCTATGAGCTTGTCGATGGGCAGCAGCGTAGCTACGAAATAATAGACTATTATAAGCCCTATCCACCACCACAGTCCTATGTTCTCGAACATGCCGTCGAGCAGGGTGGCAGGGGTGCGGATAAATACGGCGCCAACAAGAACGAGCACCACAATAGAGAACACTCTGAGCACGAACTTGGTCTTGTCACCCAAATAGATACCGATGATTTCGGGGATGCTCAGACCACCGTGGCGCAGCGATATTACAGCCGACACATAGTCGTGCATGGCCCCGAGAAATATACCACCGAAGGTTATCCACAGAAACGCCACAGGGCCGTAGCACGCACCCATAATAGCGCCGAAGATGGGGCCCACACCCGCTATGTTGAGCAGCTGGATGAGGAATGTGCGCCAGCGAGGCATGGGGATATAATCCACCCCGTCGTAGAGCGACTTTGAAGGCACCACGGCCTTATCGTTTATCTGACACACATGGTCAAGATATGCTCCATAGCCGAAGTACGCCACTACGAGCAAAGCCAGGCAAATTAAGAATGTAATCATAGCCTTTATATTTAATTATCTTAATTCAAATTAGGGTTTGTAAGTGCGAAGGTACGAAAAATAGCATAAATAAACTGCTTTTTTTTATTTAAGATGGTTAAACTTACAAAATAATTACGATATTTGCACCTGCAAAGAGGTCGCACGATGACCCTCAGGCTGAATTAGCTCAGTGGTAGAGCACTTCCCTCGTAATGAAGGGGTCCCGAGTTCAAGTCTCGGATTCAGCTCTAAAAAGAAAATGGAGGTTTTATGCCTCCATTTTGTTTTTATAATGTGTCGAGACTTAGAACGAGGGGCGAGTTCAACTGCTCAACAGCCGAGCGCAGAGGGTGCTTGCACACTATGCCGAGGCGCCAAGCAGAAACAAGTATTGCGCAAAGTGTAAAAACCTCCCAACGGCTTGTCGGGAGGGGTGACACTCATTTAATCTTTTACACTTAGAAGTTCATCAATCTTTTTTATTTTATCTATACATGTATAGGCTGGAGGATTTGTAGTTACCGCATCTCTTCTATATTCATATCTTAATTTGTGGCATTTTTTCTTAAACATACGCTTTACCCAATACTCAATTGCATAAGCTATTGTAGAAGAAATTACAGAAATTCCAACGACAATATAGATTATAAATGTAATTTTAAATACACAATACACCTTATTTGCGTGAGCTAATAATAAACCTATATGTAAAAATATTAACCAAATAAAATTTTGATTTATATATAAATTTTTCAATAATTGAGTTAAGAAATCTTTCATAATTTTATTGCGCTTTAATGAGGTATTTTACTGTTTTGTTGTAGCTAATACATGACCTCAATCTGCATCATAAGATGCTGAGTGGTCTATGGAATAACAGATAGTTATCGTAAGCGAGGGTCTCTCTGTGGGTTTTTACACTCCTTCTATTAAATTAGCATATATGCTCCAACATACATCATTTTTGTATAAATCTAAAACACTATTGTCCACAAAAACCTTCAAAGTACTACTATTGGTTATTTCTGTACAATAATATGAGTATGTTGTGTTGTGTTTTTTCGAAAATAAAAAATAGGATTTTCCATCGCCAAGAGTCGTTACAATGTCTAATTTTTCAATATGGGGCGGTATTTGAGCATTGCATTTGACAAATTCCAAGGCACTACAATCACAAAAACACGCTGTGCCAATATTGGTTATACCTTTCCCCAATTGAACATTTTTCAATGAACGGCAATTATAAAATATCCAAGCTCCAATCTTTGTAACACCGTCTGGGATTGTACAATTTGTCAACGAATTACAACTATCAAATGCGTGATCTCCAATCGTCGTTACGGCCTCAGGTAATTCAATCTTCCACAAATTCGAGCAACCACTCAAAGCATTTCCAGGAATTGCGGTAACTCCCGTAAAATATTTAAACTCTGTAAATGCAACTATGTTGGTATTGCCTTTGAAAATGGTTCCAATATCCGTTACTGCTGCTGCCTCGGAATAGGAGAGTTCGCCATCGTTGTTGGTGTCCCAATTCTTACAGCAGATTGCCTTTACTTGCAAGTCTTCAAATTGAATATTCTCCTTGTCGTGCTTTGTAAGCGTTATCATCGTACCGTCTGCAAGATTAAAATATACATACTCATCATCTTGTGTTACGCTCTTGAAGATGCTATCTCCATCCTCACCGTCACTTCCATCGCTGCCATCCTCGCCCGTAGCCTTGCCGAGTTGCGACCAGGTTGTGCCATTGTCGTAAGAGATATGCCAATAATCATCCTCAATCTTCAAGCGAGGTGTTACGCCGTCTGCACCATCTTTGCCATCAGTACCATTTACGCCATCTTGACCGTCGGCACCGTCGGCTCCATCTGCTCCATCTGCTCCATCTGCTCCATCCTTTCCATCAGTGCCATTTACACCATCCTTGCCATTTGTTCCATCTTTACCATCCTTGCCGTCAGTGCCGACAGCCTTAATCTTATTACCCTTGCCGTCAAGCAACCACTCGCCATCAAGAGTCCAATAGTAAATGTTGTCGGAGTCTTTCATCACGCCAATTTGTGGAGTGTAGACATTTTTGCCATTCGCGCCATCCTTGCCGTCTGCGCCATCCTCGCCATTGTAAATGGTGATTGTGTCGCTATTAGCAAATGCAATGGTGTAGCCAACAATCTCGCCATCCTTGCGTATGGGCGACACATTGGTTACATGGTCACGTTTTTCCACCGCTTCAACAATGGTTTGCAGGGCTTTAAGGTTGGTGTTCATCTGCTTGCACAACTCTTCGAGAGCAGATATGCGCTCCTCGTGATTGTCGAGTTTGTTCCAAATCTCGGTGTCGTCGAACTCGTTGCACGACGAAAAAACCGCTGCACAAAATAGGGCAGTAACAAAAATTAGTCTCTTCATAGTTTGAAAATTTGTGCCACTCGGCTCCTGCGTGACGGTAAGCAAAAAGAAAGTGTGGAGTCGATTTCGTTTATTGAATAGAGGCTCTGACAAAACCTTGACCAAAATAAACGATACAATGCCCCACACTTGGATAGTATGGGATAAGTACGCCGAATGCGTATAGCCACATAACTATACAAGAAATGAGTGCTGTTCGTATCTCCTTTGGTCTTGAAAACTGTCAGATTTTCTATTCAGGAGTGCGAAAACACTTTCTATATGTCTGCTGCTCGGGTGTTTACACACCTTTCAGCATTGCAAAATTAAAAATAATTTCCGAAACGAACAACACTCCGCGAGGCATTGTTTGCGTATTATAAAATAAATTCCGTCATGCCACATTTTTGCACGGGACAACAGTTGCAATAGTGATTAGGTGCAGGCAAAAATGATTGGCATCTACCTTTGTAAAAAGGCAGTTGCAGGAGAAGTAATTGTAAGCGGTAGATTCCCGTCGTCGGCTACGCCTCCGGGGAATGACGTTTATATATTTTCTGCTCTCGCCTTAATAGCAGCGTTAATCCACCACAAGGGTGGCTTTTCACCGCCTCGGCTCGGCATAGTGTGCAAGCCCTCTGCTCTCGCCTTATCGGCGGTGTTCCGGGGAATGACGTGCAAATACAAACAAAAACCGCCTAACCCAACGAGTTAGACGGTTTATTGATTTATAAAAAGGAATATTTCAAGGCTTGCACCACCACCAAAAAAGTGGATAGTTGTGGCTGTTTTGAGGCTGGTGCAGATTTGAGATGCGGAGCATACTATGCGTATGTGAGCAATCGCAAATCAAGCCAGACGCCACAACAGCCCAACTTGTCACTTTTTTCAAGCGTAACGCAGAAATAGCCTCGTTATTTTCTTTTTCTCTTACAAGCGAGCCTTAATAGCCTTCGACTCCTCCTCATACCCAGGCTTGTCCAGAAGAGCAAACATATTCTTCTTGTAAGCCTCAACACCGGGCTGGTTGAATGGGTTTACACCGAGGATGTAACCGCTGATACCGCACGCCTTCTCGAAGAAGTAGATAAGCGCACCGATAGAGCTTTCGTCGATGGATGGTATCTCGATGCAGAGCTGTGGCACGCCACCGTCGATGTGCGCCAGACGCACGCCGAGTTCTGCCATCTTGTTAATCTCCGATATACGCTTGCCGGCAAGGAAGTTCAAGCCGTCGAGGTTAGCCTCCTCGGCCTCAACCTTAACCGTATGCTTGGCGTTCTCGACAGAGATGATGGTCTCGAAGAGAGTGCGCTCGCCCTCCTGAATATACTGACCCATAGAGTGAAGGTCGGCAGTGAGAGTAACGCTTGCAGGGAAGATACCCAGACCATCCTTACCCTCAGACTCGCCATAGAGCTGCTTCCACCACTCGGCAACATACTGCAACTTAGGCTCGTAAGAACCCAAAATCTCAACCTTCTTGCCCGCCTTGTAGAGCTCGTTACGCACGATAGCATACTGCGCCGCGAGGTTATCCTCAACCTGCACGTCGGCAGAGGTAGCCTTCTCCATAGCCTGTGCGCCTGCGACCAAAGCCTTGATGTCGATGCCCGCAACAGCCAAAGGCAGCAAGCCTACGGGAGTGAGAACAGAGAAACGACCACCCACATTATCGGGAATGACGAATGTAGGATAGCCCTCCTGCGTAGCCAAAGTCTTCAACGCACCACGCGCAGCGTCGGTGATGGCCACGATACGCTCGGCAGCCTCCGCCTTGCCGTAACGCTTCTCCAACTCGGCCTTGATAAGGCGGAAGGCGATAGCTGGCTCGGTGGTAGTACCCGACTTAGAGATTACAATGGCAGCCACAGAGTACTCCTTGGTAGCCTCCAACAACTCGTAGGTGTAATCCTCAGAGATATTCTGACCCGCGAAAACCACGGTTGGGTTTGCGTGCTTCTTATTCAAAAACTCAAAAGAGTTACTCATGGCCTCAATAACGGCCTTAGCTCCCAGGTAAGAGCCTCCGATACCGATGCAGATGACAACATCGGCCTTGGCACGCAACTTAGCAGCCTGTGCCTCGATAGCGGCAATCTGCTCCGCATCGATAGATGATGGGAGGTTCACCCAACCCAAAAAATCATTCCCTGCGCCCTCACCCGAGTGCAGCAACTCATTAGCCTTCTGCGCCGCGGCCTTCATCTCCTGAGAGATGACAACGCCCGACTTGGCTGTATCCAATTTCATTAAACTCATCGTTACTTATGTTTTATTATGTGTAAAAATTACTTCAACTTTGTTGTGAGCTCACGCATGCGGCGACGTGCCGAAGCACCATTATAAAGCACCTCATAGACCATATCGGAGATAGGCATCTCGACATTACGCTGCGCTGCGGTGTGACGTATGCACTTGGCGGCATAGTAGCCCTCGGCAATCATCGTCATCTCGTTCATGGCACTGCGCACCGTGCAACCACAACCTATGAGGAGTCCGAAGCGGCGGTTGCGGCTATATGTCGAGTAGCAGGTCACGAGCAAATCACCCAGGCAGGCCGACGCCAAAGCATTGTGTGATGCACCGCCGAAAGACTCGAACATACGGCTCATCTCGGCGGCACAGTTGGCTATAAGCACGGCGATAAAGTTATCGCCATAGCCCAGGCCATTTGCTATGCCGACGGCAATGGCATAGATGTTCTTCATAATGGCGGCATACTCAACACCCTCGATGTCGTCCGACTCCATAACACGGATGTAAGGGCGTGAGAACATCTCGACCATCTTGGCGCGTGCCTCGACATTACGACTCACCGCCGTAAGGTATGACCAGCGACCAAGACCCACCTCCTCGGCGTGCGAGGGGCCCGTGATGATGGCCACCTGATTCTCGGGCACTGCATAGTGGGAGATTACATAGTCGGTGATGGGGATATAGTCGTCGGGGACGATACCCTTGACTGCCGAGATGACGAACTTATCGCTGAGCGATACGGTGAGTGGCTCCATAACCTTCTTGACGAAGGCCGAAGGCATAGCCAGCACAACCACCTTGGCATCCTCAACAACTTTGTTTATGTCGTCTGAGGCCTCGATAAGTGAAACATCTAAATCTACATCGCGCAGATACTTGCAGTTGCGACCCTCGGTCTGGACCGACTGCTGCACATCGGGATTGAGGATGTGCCAACCTATACGCATACCGTTTTCGGTAAGAATCTTGACGATGGCCGTAGCCCAACTGCCATAGCCTATAATAGCGCATTTATCTTGTGAATCTATCATATTTTTTCATTTGGTTGTTTACGATTGCAAAAATAATAAAAATTTCCTCAAAAAAGTTGGAAAACTTATTCATCTTTTCACTACCTTTGTAGTGTCGTTGGTTTTTACCAATCTCCAAGCCTTCGCAAAAAGCGAGTTCAGGGCTTGACTACAACCTTTAAGTGATTGAAAAATAATTAAATACAGATATGGGATTCTTTTCTTTAACACAAGAGTTGGCTATTGACCTGGGTACGGCCAATACGCTGATTATTTACAACGGCAAGGTGGTGGTCGATGAGCCATCAATCGTTGCTTTGGATGCCCACACGGGTAAATTGATTGCCATTGGCGAGCAGGCTCGTCATATGCAGGGTCGCGAGAACCCAAACATCAAGACCATCCGTCCTTTGAAGGCTGGTGTGATTGCCGACTTCAACGCTACGGAGCTTATGTTGCGCGGTATGATTAAAAAGGTGCGCACGACAAGCAGTATGTTCTCGCCCTCGCTGCGAATGGTTATATGTATCCCTTCGGGCTCAACAAACGTGGAGATTCGTGCCGTGCGTGACTCTGCCGAGCACGCAGGAGGCCGTGACGTCTATATGATTTTCGAGCCTATGGCTGCCGCTCTGGGTGCCGGCCTGGATGTGGAGGCTCCCGAGGGTAATATGATTATCGACATAGGTGGCGGCACATCGGAGATTGCCTGCATTTCGCTGGGCGGCATCGTATGCTCGGAGTCTATCAACGTGGCTGGTGATGTATTCACCGAGGATATCAAGAACTATGTTCGCCAGCAGCATAACATCCGCATCGGAGAGCGTACTGCCGAGGCTATCAAGTGTGCCATAGGTGCCGCTGTGCCCGAGTTGGAGGAGGAGCCTGAGGATTTTGTAATCACAGGTCCCAACATCCTTACATCGTTGCCTCAGACCGTAACCCTCTCATATAACGAGATTGCTTACGCCTTGGAGAAGTCTCTCGTGAAGCTGGACGCAGCACTTATGAAGGTGTTGGAGACAATGCCACCTGAGCTCTATTCCGACATCGTGAAGAAGGGTGTATATCTGGCAGGTGGCGGAGCCTTAATCAAGGGCTTGGACAAGCGTCTGTCAAATAAGTCGGGCTTGCCATTCCACATCGCCGAAGACCCACTGCGTGCAATTGCCCGTGGTACAGGTATAGCGATGAAGAATATCGACAAATTCTCATTCCTGATGCAGTAAACCCTTGTGTCACATACGGTGACAAGGAACGATAACGTTCACTTTATGAGAATCTGTCTAACAAGGCTCTTTTGGCATCTGCCTTGTCTGAAAAATGCTCATTTACGCCGAGTAAACTGCGCTTTTTCATCCTGCGAGCAGCTTCAATATAGCTCTTGTTATACAAATTCAAGGAAAAGAGGTTGTCCTTCAAAAATTTGTTGGACAACCTCTTATTATGTCAGGGATCTTAAAAAATATTTGATAAAAGGATGTTGCATTTTCCAATTATGTATTCTAACTTTGTGATAACATATTAAAACACGGAAAGTGTAGCTTTTTCTCGTAACGCGAACGTAGGAAATTCACATTGAGAAGAGATGAGCTAACATATTGCCGCGTCATATCCTCTATGGATTATGGCGTGGGGTTGTTGCTTATTTTATTCTCATGGTTATTCCTACGACCTGCGTTACTAAGGTAAGCTCAGCCCTGCGCTTTCTTTTTTATTAACTACTATCTTTGGGTTGAGGGTAGAAAAATATAATTGTATATGTATTGCAGAAATTGTGGCGCGGAATCTCAGGATAGAGTTGTCCTATGCACCAAATGTGGAGTGTTAATGGGTGATGGATATAATTATTGCCCTAATTGTGGTTTTCAGCACGACCCCAAGGCTGTTATTTGTGTTAAGTGTGGACATGGATTGAAGTCTGTTGTTAAGACAAATAAAGGAGGTAGCATTCGAATAGCATCATCTAATATTAGAAATAAGAATGTATATACGTTGCCCGAGGCAATAAAAACTTGTTGGAACAAGTATGCTGATTTTTCAGGTAGAGCTTGTCGCGCTGAATATTGGTTTTGGGGGTTATTTCAGTTCCTTATAATAATGTTTATCACCATATTTTTAGTAATTGCAACAGTATTAGATGATGATGTTTTTATTACAATTGTTGGAGTATTATTCTTTATTGTTTGCTTGGTATTATTTATTCCTTCACTAGCAGTTACAATACGAAGATTACATGATATAGGGTTTAGTGGATGGATGTTTTTAGTTAGTCTTGTTCCTTATTATGGAAGTGTGGTGTTGTTAGTTTGGGGGTGTCAAGATAGTGTGGGAGATAATGAGTATGGTAACAATCCTAAATCTGACAAAAACAAGAATATGCGGTTAATGGGATTGCAGAAAAACTAATAAAAAGGGACTGTTAACAATTTCGTTAATAGTCCCTTTTTTTGTTCGAATACCTTAATATTTAAGTTATTGCGAGGTGGGCTTTGTCCAACATGGCAATCTCTAATGGTATATGTTAGGATATTCCCATCGTCGCTACGCTCTTTTAGAATGACAATTTTATTGCAAATTATTCTACCTCTCTCTTTATGCACTCAATGCCTACGCGTTTTAGTAGGTTAAGACCATCCTCCGAGCGGTAATCATCAAGATATACTACGCGCTTTATGCCCGCCTGAATAATTAGCTTTGAACACTCTATGCAGGGC
This sequence comes from Alistipes sp., assembly GCA_045603645.1. Lineage (GTDB taxonomy): Bacteria > Bacteroidota > Bacteroidia > Bacteroidales > Rikenellaceae > Alistipes. Next base: position 18,636 of record JAZUMN010000084.1, read on the forward strand.
GCTGCCGTGATGTAGAGCGTTGCCCCGTCGCAGTTGTTGGCACTCTTGGCAACCTTCGTGATGGCATTTGCCTCAGCGTGCAGAACATAGGGCTTGGTCTTGCCCGTAACTTCATCTTCGCAGATATTCTCAAACCCCGAAGGCGTGCCGTTGTAGCCGTCCGAGATAATCATCTTATCCTTGACGATGAGCGCACCCACCTGACGACGCACGCAGTATGAGTTTTCGGCCCAGATACGTGCCATACGCAGGTAGCGCAGGTCTAATTGCCGAAGTTTTTCATCTTCGTATCCCATAGTTGTTTGAGTTAGGGTGTTGTCACCTCGGTTATAGATTCTTGCCGTGGCAATGCTTATACTTTTTGCCGCTACCGCAAGGGCAAGGGTCATTTCGACCTACCTTCTTCTCGACCTTTATTGGTGCGGGCTTGCTCTTCTCGCCCTGGCCTGCGGCCGCAGCCGCAGCCATACGCGATGCTTGTAACTTGTTTACGTCAATCTTAGCCTTCTGCTGTCGCTCCTGCTGCACGCTCTGAGGGTTGTTCTCGCGCGTAGGTATGTACGACTTGTTGAGTATCGCCAGCGAGTCGCGATTAACCTTTTCGAGCATCTTGGCGAAGAGATTGTATGATTCCAGCTTGTAGATAAGCAATGGGTCTTTCTGTTCGTAGGTGGCATTCTGCACGCTGTGACGCAACTCGTCCATCTCGCGCAGGTGCTCACGCCAAGCATCGTCAATGGTGGTGAAGAGCACAATCTTAGAGAAGGCCTTGTAAATCTCGGCTCCATCGGTATCCTTGCAGCGCTGCAACTCAACAGGCACGTGGAAACCCAGGTGGCCGTCGGTAATGGGGAAGTGCATAATGCGGTCCATCTGCGACTTATTATCTTCATACACAACCTCCATAGTCTTGCGCACGGTATCTGCCACGGCCTTTTGACGACGAGCAAAGAGTGTGCGCATATCTTCAACGATGAGCTCGACCAACTGTTTTGGCTTTGAGGCGTTGTATGTAGCTTCATCAAACGATGGTTGAAGAGCCACCTCGCGAATGAGGTCATAGCTTACCGACTCGTAATCTACGCCCTCGTGAGTCTGCACAAACATCTCGGCGTAGTCGTACATAATATTGTTGAGGTCAATCTCAATCTGCTCGCCGTAGAGTGCGTGGCGACGACGTGTGTATATAACCTCACGCTGTGAGTTCATCACATCGTCATACTCCAACAGACGCTTACGCACGCCAAAGTGGTTCTCCTCGACCTTCTTCTGGGCACGCTCAATGGCGTTGGTCATCATCGAAGCCTGAATAACCTCGCCCTCCTGAATGCCCATCCTGTCCATAATGGCTGCTATGCGCTCCGAGCCAAACAGACGCATAAGGTTATCCTCCAACGATACGAAGAACTGCGATGAGCCCGGGTCGCCCTGACGACCGGCACGACCACGCAACTGACGGTCCACGCGGCGGCTCTCGTGACGCTCCGTGCCTATGATGGCCAAGCCTCCCGCAGCCTTAGCCTCGGGTGAGAGCTTGATATCGGTACCACGACCCGCCATATTGGTTGCGATGGTAACCTGACCCGTGCGACCTGCCTCAGCAACAATCTGTGCCTCCAACTGGTGCTGCTTGGCGTTAAGTACATTATGCTTTATGCCGCGCAACTTCAACATACGGCTCAGCAGCTCCGAAATCTCCACCGATGTAGTACCCACCAGCACGGGACGACCCTCCTTGACCAGACGTACAATCTCCTCAATTACGGCGTTGTACTTCTCGCGCATAGTCTTATAGACCAAATCCTGACGGTCATCGCGAATAACGGGACGGTTTGTAGGGATTACCACCACGTCGAGCTTGTAGATGTTCCAGAACTCCGATGCCTCGGTCTCGGCGGTACCTGTCATACCTGCCAGCTTGTGGTACATACGCAAGTAGTTCTGCAATGTGATTGTCGCGAAGGTCTGCGTTGCCGCCTCGACCTTCACACGCTCCTTAGCCTCGATAGCCTGGTGCAGACCGTCAGAGTAGCGGCGACCTTCGAGGATACGGCCTGTCTGCTCATCGACAATCATAACCTTGTTGTCCATAACCACATACTCCACATCCTTCTCGAACATCGAGTAGGCCTTCAAGAGCTGGTTTACGGTGTGTACACGCTCCGACTTTATCGAGTAGTCGTTTATAATCTCATCCTTCTTCTGAGCCTTCTCCTCAGCCGAGAGCTCGCTCTTTTCAAGCTCGGCAATCTCGGTGCCTATGTCGGGCAGCACGAAGAACTTATCCTCGTTGAAGTATTTTGACAGCACCTCGTGACCCTTGTCGGTGAGCTCTACCGAGTTGAGCTTCTCGTCAATTACGAAGTAAAGTTCGTCGGTAATCTCGGGCATGCGGCGGTTGTTGTCCTGCATATAGATATTCTCGGTCTTCTGGAACTGCACCTTGATACCCTGCTCCGAGAGGAACTTGATGATAGGCTTGTACTTTGGCAGACCCTTGTGAGCACGGTACAGCAGCACACCACCCTCCTCGGGCTTGCCCTCGGCAAAGAGACGACGTGCCTCGGCAACGAGCGAGGTGACAAAGTTCTTCTGCAAGTTGTAGAGGTGCTCAATCGAAGGACGGTAGTTCTCAAACATCTGGTCCTCGCCCTTTGGCACGGGGCCTGAGATAATCAGCGGCGTACGGGCATCGTCAATCAATACCGAATCGACCTCATCGACAATGGCGTAGTGATGCTTGCGCTGCACCAAATCCTTTGGTGAAGAGGCCATATTGTCGCGCAGGTAGTCGAAGCCATACTCGTTGTTTGTTCCGAAGGTAATGTCGGCAAGGTATGCCTTGCGGCGTGCCTCCGAGTTGGGCTGGTGCTTGTCGATGCAATCAACCGACAGTCCGTGGAACTCATACATAGGACCCATCCACTCCGAGTCACGACGTGCCAGGTAGTCATTCACGGTAACTACATGCACGCCCTTGCGTGCCAGGGCATTGAGGAATACGGGCAACGTAGCAACCAGTGTCTTACCCTCACCCGTAGCCATCTCGGCAATCTTACCCTTGTGAAGCACAACACCACCAAACAGCTGCACGTCGTAGTGCACCATCTCCCACTTGATGTCGTTGCCTCCTGCCGTCCAGTGAGTGGCATATATAGCCTTGTCACCCTCAATGGTCACGAAATCCTTGTCGGCGGCCAGATCACGGTCAAACTGTGTGGCGGTAACCTCCACGACATCGTTCTCGGTGAAGCGGCGGGCAGTATCCTTCATAATAGCAAAGGCCTCGGGCAAAATCTCGTCGAGCTTCTGCTCAATCTTCTCGTCGATGCGCTTCTTGGTATTCTCGATATCCTTCGAAATCTTCTCCTTCTCATTAAGGGATATATCCGAAAACTCCAACTTCTGCTTCTGCTCCTCGATATGTGCTTCATCCTGCGATATGAAGTCGGCAATCTGCTGCATCAGCGAAGCACTGCGGGCACGCAACTCGTCATTCGTGAGCTGCTTGATTGAAGGGTATATCTCCTTGATTTTGTTTACATAAGGCTCAATCTGCTTGCGGTCCTTGTCAGCCTTCGAGCCAAAAAACAGTTTAAGTATGCTACTAACTATATCCATGATGTATCTATGTTTTCCTAATTTTGTGTGTTAAATTCCACAAAAATAATGAATTATTTTTAAGTATCAAAATATTACGCCTCGTGGCTATGCGGGTCGGACTGATTTTGCTACCTATCCTACCTGATAAGACGGATGATAATCTTCGTGGCATCGCCCGATGCAACCACCTTGCCCAAATTTGGGTAGCAGCCGACAAGTTTTCCGCCCTCAACCTCTGCCTCAGAGATGTTGCCGACGCAGTAGGGTATGTCTATAATGTAGTTGCCGCTGTTTTTGTCGCCTTCGATGTCTATCTCTATGGCGTCACCCACCTTGCATATCGAGAGGCTTATCTGCTTGCCGCCGTTGATGCGCACCCTCTCCCATATGATTGGCTTGCCACTTAATATCCACTCGTTGGAGAGCCCTCGGCCAATGATTGCGTCGCCATTGGCTTTGACCGAGATGCACATCTGCAACATCGCCTGACGTATGAATCCCAAAGACCAGGTCTCCAAATCGGTCTCGGGTTTCGTCCAGTTACCAGTGCTCTCAGGTGCGTGGAAACTCTCACCCCAATTCATAGGGGCTGACTGGTTATCCAGCAACGCCTCGATACTCCTGACCGTCAAGGTTCGGTACTTGTTGGATGCAAGCAGCTGCATAACCATTGCGGTATCATACGCAGCGCCATATTTGGCATTCCACCACGCACCAACAAGTCCCTTGCCGGCGTTGTAGAACTTTGACACCTCCTGCCATACCCTCACCGAATTGTCGAGATAGTCGAGCCACTCGCCGCCCAGGTCAAAGCCTTTAAGTTGGGCATTCCAGGGGAACGAAGGCATCATAAACGTAGTTCCGAGCCAGTTGCCGGGGCCGCTTACAAGTTTGAAATCCATATCAAACGATAGGCAGGCATTGTACCAGTTGATATTCTTGTGCTTCATAGACTTGCGCAGGGCAGCATTGAGGCAGTCGTTAAGGTCTTTCAACTCCTTGTCGGCCCACTCGGCCTCCTTAGGTATACCCAGCTCCGAGCATATATACTTGTAGGCTGTGAAGCCGTGCAGGGCGGCAAAGTTATCCACAATAAGGTAGGTGCCGCCGCTGTTGTCAAGTGTCCAGCCCTTGCGGATAAGGCCCCACACGCCAAATTGTTTTGCCTCGTCGGTAAATACTCGCATATTATGCACCGCACGCGAACACTGTTTGAGCTTTGCGATGACACTTTCGGTAAAGAATGCTTTATCGCCCGTTGTTTGCAGATACTGAGCAAAGGATATCATATACTTGGGTATAGCATCCAGATATGCCTCACGGGTCAGGTCGCCCGAAGATAGCCGGTCGTAGGTTGCACCCACCATTATCTGACGAGCCATATCCAGGTTGCCCTCAATGATGTATTGGATGACCATATCGGGTACGTCGTGGTCGAAGGTGCGGTCATACTGATAGAAGCCAAACACGTTGCCGCCACTGCCTCGTTGCTCGTAGTCATCCGTGGTCTTTACCGTTGCGTGCCACATATAGGTCATGGATGATTTCCACAAATCTATGAAACGTGCATCGGGCAACGCTACGGGCATCGTGAAATGGCTCATACGCTTCTCAATAGAGGCCTTCTCGGCAGTGTAATTTGCGTCATAAGAGCCATTCTTGATTATATCCTCTTTGCTCGACTTGCCATTTGCGGGAATCACAAAGTCGAAAGTCTGCGACTTGCCGGGTTTGAGTGTCGCAACATTTGTGGTTAAGGATTTCTCCTGCGCCACATATTTTGCTTTGCTCAGGAAGAAACATCTTTCAGCAACAGCCTTGCCGACGACCGAGAGCGATACCTTGTGTGACTTGCGGTCGGTGTTGGTTATAACGACTCGTGTATATACGGCATTGACGGTGTTGTTGAGAATGCGTCTGCCGAGGTGTGTAACTTTCATCTCGACTCCTTTATATACCCAGCACGAAGTGGGAAAGGGGAGGCTTCCCTGGGCAAGATGCCAATGAATATCCTGACGTCGCGAGGGTGAGAACTCATCGGGATAGAAGGGTGTGGAGCCATCCACCGAGATCATAAAAAATAGTGGTTTGTCGCTGTCGGGGTGCCACGCCTCCTTGCTGCAAGCCCAGCTGTGGTTGTCACCTTTTGCGAGCTTGGGTCGGCGGGCATACAGGGCTCCACCCATCAGCGAGTTGGCCTTGGGATGGTCCTCCTCCCAGCCGAAATAGGTCCAGTTGCGTTTGTTTATCTTTATCGTGTCGGGGTCGATTTGTGCAAATGCAGGCAGCGTAAAGAGTGCAGTAAAAGCAATAATCAGGTGTGTTTTCAGATTCATATCGGTAGTTATTATACGTTTTCTTCCTGCGAGGTTGCCTTCTGCTGAATCTCGTTTATTACGACCTTGCCCACGGGGCACTCTTCGCATCGGTGCTTCTGGCAATATTCAAACGTGAGTTGCAGCAGAGCCTGCGTGTCGAAGGCCGTTTGAGCCAGCGGTCCATAGCTGTTCCACTGTGCTATGATGGAGTTACTCTCGGGAGGCAAATCTTCCAGCAGGGATATGGCTCTGTTGCGCAGCGTGTCGTTGTTTATGTAGTCGCCATAGGCATACTGCATCTGCGCCACAAGGTTAATGGCCAGCAGGTCGCTCTTTGTCTGCCCCAGCCGCTTGGCTACGGTGCGATGATTCTCCGACGCCGGTGTGTAGTGGTTTGCCCAGTAGGGGAGTGTCTGGCAGCTGAACAGATTATGTACATCCTGCTTCGAGCGGCACGCAAGCAGACGCTCCATAATGTCGGAATTGTGACTCAGCAGCGTGGCTATTTGCGAGAGGCGGAGTATAGGATGGTTATTGGGATATATCTTGGTTAGCTTCCACTCCTCGGGTTCCATTGCCTGTATGGAGTATTTGGTTGCCAGGTATGAGAAATTGCGTTTCAGGTTGAGGATGTATTCATCGTGTGGGTATAGCTGCAACAATCCCGAAGCACCAATAAGCATAGCCTCGATGTTTTGTGGCACCATCCTCTCGCGCAGGATGGCTGCATACGATACCCTTTGAGACAAGGTGGTAAAGGCCTCCTTGTTATCCATTCCACCCATCGTGCGCAGCAACATAACGTAGAATGTCTGCTGCCAATTCTGCTCGCTTGCCGAGTGAAACTTCTGAATGTCGCCCTGCTTGCGCTTCAAGCGCTCAAAACCCAACGTGTTGTAGAGCGTCAGACGACGCAACGTGCCTATGCGTGAGAGGTAGGCTCCGCATCCAAAGTATGAAGCACCCGTTTTCAGCCGGTTTATAAGTCGTTTGTACTCCTCCATTGTGTGGGCTTGGGTTTGGTGGGCGTTTTTTACAATAGGTTGAGCTCCAATAGAGCCTCCTCGCTCATCATGCTTCTGTCCCAGGGCGGCTCGAAGGTGAGTATTATATTGACCTTCTCCACGCCGTTAATCTTCTTGACCTGAGTGTTTATGTCCTCAATCAAAATGTCCGCCATAGGGCAGTTTGGAGCCGTGAGAGTCATCCTTATATTCGCTACGCACTCGGGGTCGAAGTCAATCTCGTAGATAAGACCCAGGTCGTAGATGTTTACGGGAATCTCAGGGTCGTATATGTTTTTGAGTGTCAGGACGATGTCGTGCTCCACTCGTAAAATCTCTTCCGGTGTCATAAACTAATGCTGTTGTGAATTAAAAGCCAGGGCATACATCTTCATCTGCTTAATCATAGCCACCAGGCCGTTGCTGCGTGTGGGGGATAGGTTTTCGCTCAGACCTATGGCGTCGATGAAGTACAGGTCGAGGTCGAGTATCTCCTGTGGTGTGCGGCCATTCATCACCCTCACCAGCAGTGCGATGATGCCTTTGGTTATTATGGCGTCACTGTCGGCGGAGTAGAACATCTTGCCCTCCTCGATGCGGGCATCAACCCATACCCTCGACTGACACCCCTTAATCACATACTGTTCGGTGCGGTGCTCGCTTGCAATGGCGGGCAGTGTATCACTTAACTCAATAAGGTAGTCATATTTATCCAACCACTCCTCGAACATTGAGAACTCCTCGATAATAGCCTCCTGAATATTGTCTTTCATTGCAAAAAAATTAAAATATTGCTAACGTGCCGCCTTCGCTTGCCGAGGGTACTCCCACGCCTATGAGCTTAGCCTGCGTGGCTGCCAGCGAAGTTATATCCACCTTCTCACCTCGCTTGGCGGCTGTTAATCCTCCTCCATATATTAACAAAGGTATGTGTGTATCATAACGATACATCGAGCCCGACATCGAACGTACATTCTCAACCTCGGCAATCCATCCGGGCATAAGGTTTATCACCACATCACCCGAGCGGCGGGGATAAAAACCGTTCTGTATCTTCTGCCCGTAGCCGCTGCCGAAGTAACTGCTGCGCAGAGCCTCTGCCGAGAGGGCGTGCGAAACGCCTCGCAACTGCATCACAAATGTAGCCACATCATATTGCACCTCGGCCACCGACAGCCCCTTCTCGTAGATGAGGTTGTGGTTCAGGTATATGGCGTTGTCAATGATGCCCAGCACCCACTCGCCGTTGCCGTGCTGTGAGCCTACGAAGGCGTTTGTTATCACCTCCGCCTGACGCACATTAAAGCGCCCCTGCTCCTTGCCCGGTGAGTTGTACGCAGGGCTTGTGCCGTGGTCCGACGTGAGGGTTATCACTATCTGGCTGGGGTCTGTAACCTGAGCTATGGCAAATATCAGGAACTCCTCCAAATCGCGGTCCAAACGATACAGCATATCTTCATATTCGACCGACTCCACGCCGTAGCGCGAACTTATGAGGCGAGGTGTGTCCAGCACAATGTTCAACACATCGACATCTTCGTCCTGCCCCATACTGTTCTTTGCTATGAGTTGCTTGGCAAACGCCAATACGGCTGTGTTGCCCGCAGGGGAGTAGCACATCTGCTCGTATGTGTCGATTATGGGGCTCTTGGCAAGGCTCTCGCTCTGTATGTATTGCAACTCCTTCTTCTCGCTCTTTAAGTTCTCCATACACAACACCTGAGAGTTTTTGTAGCGGTCGAATTTAAGCAGGGGCGTCCACTTTTTAAGCAGCAGAGCCTCGTGTGGATCGGTGCGGTTGTAGTCGGCAATCCACTTATCGAGGTCTTTGCCGTAGTAGGATGTTGTTACCCACGCCGAGTGCAACTTCTCCATCCAGTAGGCCTTGCCTGCGTGACCTGTCATTACTATCGCCGACAGCGGCTCCACGGCCACGGTGCGGATGATGCTCTTGCTGTTGTGCTCAGCCACAACGTCGCTCAGTGTCTGGGCTGAGAGCTGGCGTGGAGAGTAGTTCCCTGCTCCGCTGCTGAAATTCACACTCCACTCCTTGCTGTCGTTAATGAGTGATATGCGTTTGTTGCTCACATAGTCGTACCAGTATTCTGCCACAACGCCGTGCACCGAGGGCATAGCACCCGTAGAGATGGTTGCCAGGCCAACGGGGGTTGAGGTCTGCATATAGTTCAGCGATGCGTTTGTGAACCATACACCCTCGCGGCAGAGGCGGTTGAAGCCGCCGCTTGAAAAGTTGTCGCCATAACGCGTAAGGTCGTCGGCGTGCATCGAGCTTACGACCAGGTTAATCATCAGACGGGGCTTTGCCGTCTGAGCATTAGCGCTTGGTAGGTAAACGCCTAAAAGTAAAATGGTTATCGCTATATATCGCAAAAAGGTTTTCATCGTAATTGTTTTTGTGGTCGTAAAATTACTATATTTTTTATAAATGCGAGCCAAAGTAAGCTCTTTCCTTGCTGAAATCCAAATCGGGGTGGCGGCTCTCTATTTGCTCGATTGTGCGAAGCTGCTTACGGCAGAATTCCTGATGCGCCTCCGAGTCGGGATTAAAAGGTTTGTGGCCTGCCGCCTGCATTATTCGTGCAATCTGCTGCATTGCCTCCTGCGCCTCGCAACTTATGGCCGCCTCGGTAAAGCGTTGCCATATATAATCTATTGCCACGGCCGAGGGGTGCAGCATATCGCTGTCGTAGAAACGGTAGTCGCGCAGCTCGTCATTCATAATCTCAAACGAGGGGAAGTAGCAGGTGCTTGCGGGATATCGCCTTATGAGCTCCGCTATGGCAACGCGCAGCGTAGCTTTGCTTAGTGAGTTCTGCTCCAAACCGTCACCTAAGTGACGTATGGGGCTTACGGTAAATATTACACGCCTGCCTTTGAGTGGCTCATCCAATACCTCGCTCCAACACTTTACTATCTCCTCCACCGAGAGCAGCTCTCGGCTGAAAAGCTTGTGGGGTTGCTTGTGGCAGTTGGCCACCACCTCGCCGCTTTCAGTAAGCCTGTACACCCAAGCTGTGCCGAAGGTGATGATTAAGGTGTCGGCAGAGCGCAGAGCCTCTGCCCCCGAGGTCATCGCCTGCTGCATCTTGTCTATGGCTTGCTGCTTGTCCGTAGCCGAGAACGCAGAGTGAAAAGCGTAGTGAAACCACCTCTCACCATCGTAACATAGTTCCTGCTCCTGTATTTGTCTCTTTGTTGCCAGGCGGTGCAGTGTCGAGGCGATGGAGTGGGGGTTAAACAAAATACCCGTAGGCGATGCTGTCACGCGGAACTTGGCATCCGAGAGCCTGCGTGCCACATTATCGGCAAAGCACGACCCCAACGACAATATACGGCTCGTATAGTCTATTTGCTCCACCAAGGGCTTAATCTCTATGTGTGTAAAAAACTGCATCCCGTTTATATCTCGCTTAACTCCAACCAGCGCATCTCCTTTGTCTCCAACTCCTCAATGGTTTGGGCTATCTGTGCCGATGCTGCCATAAGCTCCTCGTGATTTAGTGTGCCCGAGCTCAGCTGCTCCTCCAACTCTTTCTTTGAGAGTTCCAATGCGGCAATATCCTGTTCCAGTTGCTCCAACTCGCGCTGCTCCTTGAATGACAGCCTACGACGCTGTGGCACAGATTGTTGAGCTTTATTGTTCCGTGTCTCCTTCTCGCGCTCCTTCTCTATGGCGGCTCTTGCCTGTCGAGCCTCATCAGCCTCCTGCTCCTTCACAAATTCGCGATACTCGCTGTACTGACCTACGAAATCCTTAACCTCGCCACCCTCGCGGAAGATGAAGAGGTGGTCCACGGTCTTATCCAGGAAGTAGCGGTCGTGCGACACTATAAGCAGGCAACCCTTAAACGAGCGCAGATACTCCTCCAAGACGTTCAGCGTGAGTATATCAAGGTCATTTGTCGGCTCGTCGAGAATCAAAAAGTTGGGGTTGCGCATCAGCACCGTCAGGAGGTAGAGCCTTCGCTGCTCGCCACCACTCAGAATCTCTATGCGCTTGTTGAGTGCCTCCTGCGGAAAGAGGAACTGATTGAGCATAGCGGTTACCGATACGTGGTGCCCATCCTTTGCTGCTACGGTCTCGGCTATGTCGCGTACAATATCCAGCACGGTTTGCCCCGCCTTGAAGTTTATGCCATCCTGACGATAGTAGCCTATGCGCAAAGTCTCGCCACGCTCTATGGTGCCCTTTTCGGGTAGGATGTTGCCCGTCATCAGGTTGAGGAATGTGCTCTTGCCTACGCCGTTCTTGCCCACGATGCCTACGCGTTCAAAGCGCGAGAACTTATACGAAAAGTCGCTCAGCATACACCTCTTGCCATAGTGCAGCGTAACTCCGTCGCAATCTATAATCTTGCCTCCCAGACGCGATGTGGCCACATCAATCGACATATTGCGCTGTGCAAGGCTTACCGAGGCCTTGTCTTTAAGGTCGTAAAAGGCATTTATGCGATAGCGAGCCTTGCCCGTGCGTGCCTGCGGTGTGCTGCGTATCCACTCCAACTCACGGCGCAGCAGGTTGCGAGCCTTGTCAATGCCCGCCTGCATATTGTTATATCGCTCCTCACGTTTGGTCAGGAACGATGAGTAGTTACCCTTGTAAGTGAATAGCTCTCCGCGGTCCAACTCAAATATGGTGTTGCATACCCTGTCCAAAAAGTAACGGTCGTGGGTGACCATCAGCAGCGTGCAGCGTGATTTTTGCAGGTGAGCCTCCAAATACTCAATGATGTCTATGTCGAGGTGGTTCGTAGGCTCGTCCATAATCAGGAAGTCGGCATCCTGCAACAGCATAAGGGCTATGGCTGCGCGCTTCGCTTCGCCTCCCGACAACTCGCCCATAGGCTGGTCAAGGCGTGAGAGTTTGAGCGATGAGAGAATCTGCTTTACCCTCTGCTCGGCACTCCACCCATCCACAGCATCCATTGCTGCCATAGCCTGTGTTATGGCCTGCTGGTTGCCCGAGGCTATGGACTTCTCGTAGTCGCATATAACCTCGTAGGTCTTGCCCATACGCGAATAGACCTCGTCGAAGAGTGTGCTCTGGGGATTAAAGTCGCAATTCTGGTCCAGAAAAGCAACCTTTATATCCTTCATAAACTTAATCTCGCCTCCGCGGTCCGAGGAGTCTATGCCTGCGAGTATTTTCAGCAGCGAGCTCTTGCCCGTGCCGTTGGGGGCAATCAACGCAATCTTATCTCCCTCGTTTATGTTGAAGCTGATGTTACGAAAGAGAGTCTTGTCGGCGTACGATTTGCTTATGTTCTCTACTTGCAGGAAACTTGCCATGGCGTAGGATTAAATTTATTGTTACGCTCAATCTTTTTCAGGGTGCGTCGTACGCCCCTGATCTTCCCGACCGAAAAGTTGTGGTGCACAGCCTGACGTGCCGCCTGCTGGCAGTATGCTGCCGTCAGGAGTGTCACGGCTATCATCCCCTTGTTTATCGACAGGGTGTTGCCAACCATTGAGATATGTGTATGGGGCTCAATGAGCGTCTCGTACCAGGTGCAAGCTAAGGCATAGCGGCCTGCACCGTAGCCTATGTGAAAGCCATCGCGCGTAAGGTCGTGCGGAAAGTTATTGACCGCCGAATGACGCAGTGTCTGAACCGTTGTGCCCGCAGCGATTATAATCTCTATCTCGGGATGTGCCTCGACTGTTGCTTGCGTAGCATCATATATGGCTCCAAACATCTTCCGTGGGTCGCAGTCGTAGTTCGCGAACTCTCCGTGACGGCTGTTTGTGCTGTATGACCACGTCATATGCCACGCCAAAAGAGCGTGCGGTTGAGCCTGTCGGATGATTTGTATCAACTCACCCAAATAGGGCTCGTAGCTGGAATATATGCCCGACCTGCCCGATTGCTGTTGCAGCGTGATAATATCCCACTCGCCCATAGCAAGAGCCTTCCGTAAAGAGTATCTATCTTTGTGCTTAACCCAGCGGTTCTCGCCCGCCTTTGACTGCGAGAAGATGTAGGGGCTCTGCTCGGTCTGATAAAACGAAAGGTGCTGCTGCAAGGTGCACCCACCAACAAATAAGCGGGCAATCTCCACATCCTTAACGCCTAAGTTATCCAGCAGGGCGGGGATATACTCGGTGCCATCGTCCGAAAAACTGTTGCCAATGGCCAATATGCGTAATACTCCGTCATCGTCGGGGTGGGCGGAGACTGTTGCAGTGTGTACAACTGCACATAAAGTTAAAAGACAGGTGATAAATCGTTTCATAGTGACACGAGTGACGTTAATAGAGGTTATCGTACATTGATTGGCTCTTGTCATACTTCAAGTCTTGCAGTGACGAGGCCTTTACACCGATGTGGAAACTCCAACTTTTGTAATATCCGAACGGAATCCATGAGAACGACATCTGCCAGCAGTGCAAATCGCGTGTGATGTTAATCGATGTGGCGGATAACTTACCCTGCGAGATATCGAAACCTCCCGATATGGTTGCAGCCATCTTCTTCGAGAAGGTGATACTGCCGTTGAAGCCGATGGTCTGTGTGATATTGCGTTTCACACCCGTCGTTCCGTTATTCACATAACTTACGTTGTAGTTGATGTTGTAGTTAAAACCTAAGTTCCACGGCAACGAGAAGTCGTAATAGGTCTGAGCCATATAACGTCTGCGCAGCGTGGGGTCCATCTGCCCATAGGGGTCGTAGAACGGATTGGTGTATTCGGGCGGTATGCTGTTAATGTCGTTTATGGCTGGCGTAGAGCTGTCGCGTGACTTGAATGAGTAACCAAAGCTCCATCCCGTATTCATAATACGTCCCAGGTTACCGCGGCGCCAGGTGAGTTTGTCGTAACGCTTACCCTGTGGCGTAACCTCGTAGGGGTCGAGTGTTGCACGCAGGTTTATACCAAACTTCTTCGATATCGTCGAGCGCAACGTGATGTTGATGGTCGATAACTTCATTGAGTCGGCGAGGAAGTTGTATGAGCCACTTATTGAGAGGTCGTCAATGAGCTTAACCTTCTTCATGCCCGATGTGTCGCGCTTGCTGAGTACCTTCATTTCAAGGCTCTGTGACAGAGAGAACGACATCGACATATTCTCCGTTGTCGGAGGTACTCCATAGGCATTGTCGGCAAATGGAGAGTAGGTCGTGGTGCGACCCGTTGAGTCACTCTGTATGGTTTGGTAGAATCCATACTTCTGGTTGCCGAAGTTTGGAGCATAAGAGACGCTAACCTGAGGGTTGATGGTGTGACGTATGGCCTGCACCTTCAAGTTTTTGTATTTCTCTCTCACCTGCCACATACCATAGAGGGTTGTAGAGAACGACAAGCCCGCATTGTAGTTGTAGAGACGATAAAAACCGTACTCGGGGTCAAGCGTCTTGACCGAGTTGGTCGTGGGGTCCCATTCGCGCTCGGTCTTTTTGAAGTACCAGCGCTCGGTATAGTTTACGTTTGGTGTGATGTTCAGGTGGTTGAACAGATTGAACGACGCCTGAATAGGTATCGAGTGCTGAATACCATTACGCATCTTGTTCAATGTCTGGCGAGTGAATATGTCACCCTCCTTGGCACTCACCGAGTTGGTCAGTTTTGCTGAGTAGCTCATTGAAATCTTCTCGTACCAACGGTCTTTACCTACCTTCATCTTGCGCTTCAGGGGGAAGAACTTCGACACGTTGAACGATATGTTTGGCAGCGTAGCCGATATGGCCTGCGTCTGCGAGTTCTGTGACACGGCCATATTCATTGAGAGTGAGAATGGCGTGCCGGCCCACTTCTTCGAGTATGAAATCGAAGAGTTGGTTTGTGTCGAGAGCATATCGTTCAGATTCGTTGCCGAGTAACGGCTGTAACCACTTGACGAGAGGTTTACCGAAGCCGAGAATGTCGAGCCGGGGTTTGCCTTGGGGTCCTGCGAATGTGTCCATTGCAGACGGTAGGTGTTCTGCTTGATAAAGTCGGGGTCACCTTTGTCGCCTGTGCGGATGCTGGCGTAGTTGAAGTTGAAGTTACCCGTGTATTTGTATCGCTTGATGTAGCGTGATGTAACCTGTGCCTCCCACGAGCCCAAGGTGTAAAATCCTCCTGTGAGTGTTAGGTCCATATATTGGCTCAGTGTAAAGTAATAACCCAGGCCACGCATAAAGAATCCTCGGCGAGCCTCCTCACCGTAGGATGGCATCAGAATACCCGACTTAGGCCCTGAACTCAGCGGGAAGAAGCCCTCGGGCAGACCCAGGAACGGTATGTGCACATCCTCTATGACAAGGTGGCCGGGACCCATTATGACCTTGCCATTCTTGCCGGTCTTGACCTTTGCCTTCGACATCCAGTAGTAGAAGTGGGGTGCATCAGTCTGGTCGCAGGTGGTGTACATTCCGTCGCCTATGTTGATGGTGTTATCTTCCATACGCTTCACGGCACGACCTACCAGCCAGCCGTCGCCCTGCTGTGTGGCGATGTTCTTAATCTTGGCACGCTGTGTCTCGATGTTGTACTTTATTGTGTCCATATTGAGTGTGGTTCCGCCCTGAATGAATGTCGGACGTGTAACCACCACCTCATTGCTGCTTGTCGAGTCGGTCTTGCCGAAGGCGTAAATCTCTTTGTTGTCGAGGTCGATATTCATCAGGTCGGCCTTCAACTGCATATTGTCGTATGTCACCTCGCCCTGTTCGTACAGATGCACCGTGTTGTTGCGCAGGTCGTAGTGCAGAGAGTCCTTTGCCTTGCCCGAGATGACAGCATTCAGTCCCGTGCCCGAACCCGAAGAGCGTTGGCGGCGAGCTACGGTGTCGCTCAGGTTCCGCAGTATGGAGTCGGGGTTGATAATCAGCGTGTCGGCAGTTGTTATGCGTGTGGGCTCCTGAGCCTCTTTTGCTTGTTGTGACTCCTGTCGGCGTGCTTGCTGTCGCTCACGGCGTGTTGTGCGCAGGCGGGTGTTTGCGGTATCAGGCTGAACCGTGTCGGCATCCTTAGGTGTGTATATGATGTGCCGCGACGGAGCAGAACCGATGACGATTTGCACAAATAGCAGTAACACTGCTACCGAAAGGAGATATTTAACTCTGTTTTTATCCAAAATATCAATAATTTTTTGTACCTTTGCCGACGAGTCGGCAAAACCGCCAAGAAAAGTCTTGTGGGCAACTCTTGTTGCAAAGTTTTAACCGACAAATATAGCGTTTTTTTATGGAATAGCGTCAAAAAAATAGAGTTTTTATGAAACATGTAGTCAGGTTATTGCTGATAATATCTTTTATGCTCTGTGTGAGGGTCGCTGCTTTTGCTCAAAATGCAAGGGCGGGAGTGGGTGTGATAGTTATTGACGCAGGTCACGGAGGGGCCTTCCCCGGGGCGGTGTATGGCAAGGTCAAGGAGAAGGATTTGAATCTTGCCGTGGCTCTTAAATTGGGCGCTTTAATCGAGAAGGAACTGCCTGGTGTAAAGGTTGTTTACACCCGCAAGACCGACATAGCATTGGGCAAGACGCTGAATGAAGATTTGACAGCTCGCGCCAATATAGCCAACCGTGCCAAGGGCGATTTCTTTATCTCGATACACGCCAACGCAGCAAAATCTACGTCGGTTTATGGCGCGGAGACGATAATTATGGGCGAGAGCGAGAAGGAGACCCGCTACAACGAGAGTGCGCTGTATAACAACAACAAGGATGAACTCATCGATATGTCGGATGAGAATACGGCGGCTATGGTCAGGGCGTACATTCAGAATCTGCAATTCACCTATGGTGAGTATAGCGAGATGATGGCGCGCCTAATGCAATCACACTACGCCAAGGGTGGTCGCAATGCCCGCAGGGTGAATCGTCAGCTGTTGAAGGTGTTGTATGCTACCGATATGCCGAGTGTCTTGACCGAGATAGGTTTTATGACCAACCCCAGGGAGTTGGCGTATATGAATTCCGAGAAGGGTCAGCGTGAACTTGCCCGGATGTTGTGCAACGCCGTCAAGGAGTATGTGGCGCATATAAATAAACTCTCGGCAAATACAGAGGTGGCGGGACCTCAAAATGATGTCTCCACAATATCAAAACCTCAACCCAAGCCTGCGGTGAGTGCAGAAAAGAGCAAGCCTGCGACAAATGTTGAGAAGCCAAAATCTGCTCCTGCCCCAAAGGCCTCTGTTGAGAGTGTCGCCGAGGGTTATACCATTCAGGTGCTGGCATCGGATAAGAGGGTCAAGGGTGACGACAGCCAATTCAAGAGTTATCGCGGAAAGATAAAGTGCTATGAGGGCAGCGGAGTCTTGAAGTACAAATATTGTTACGGCAAGTTCTCCTCGCAAGCCGAGGCACAGCGTCAGGTTGCGACGTTGAGGTCTACGTTTAAGGGCGCTTTTGTGGTGCGCTTCAAGGGCGACAGAATTGTGAAATAAAAGTAAAAAGTTAATGATATGAAAAGAGAAATTAAAGTTGGTCTGTTTACTGTTTTGATGCTCCTCATAGGCTGGGGCGTCATCAAGTATCTCAAAGGCATAGATGTATTCAGCACAAGCAATACCTACTACGCCTATTACGACCAGGTGGGCGGTATTCAGCCCGCATCGGCTGTTATGATTTACGGAGTTAAGGTGGGCTCTGTTGCAAATGTAACCCTTAACGAAGACCCTGCGAAGGGTGTTGAGGTAGAGTTGCTTGTCGATGAGCGATACAGGATTCCCGCAGACTCAAAAGCCAAGATTTTCAGCGATGGACTTATGGGTGGCAAGGCTGTGGAGATAGTCTATGGCACATCGTCAGAGATTATCCCCGATGAGGGTCAAATTCAGACTGTTAAGTCGGTTGACCTGATGGAGTTGGCAGGCTCCGAGATGGAGGGATTGTTGGAGAAGATTACGGTTATAATGGATAACCTCACCACCACACTGGAAAGTGTCAATTCACTTGTTGCGCAGAATAGCGAGAATATAACCAGCATAGTGTCAAATGTCGATGGCATTACGGGCAACGCCAATGCTATGCTTGCCAAGGAGCGTGCGCATTTGGAGGAGGCTCTCTCGTCGCTCAGCAAGTTTGCCAAGGGTTTGGGTGAGAATACCGAGCAGATAGACTCTATCGTCGGCAACCTGAACACCTTCTCTGCTCAGCTGGCGCAGTCGAATCTTGTTGCCGAGGTTGAGGGTGCAGTCGCAAAGCTGAATGCCGTGCTGGCATCGGTTAAGGACAAGGAGGGCAGTGTTGGTAAGCTTCTCTCAGATGATGAGTTATATAATAACCTTACCGCCGCAAGCGAGAATCTGTCGGCTCTGCTGTCGGACTTGAAGGAGAATCCTTCGCGTTACATCAACGTAACGGTCTTTGGCAGCAACCCTCAGAAGAAGGTTGAGAAGGCTAAGGCCAAGGCCGAGAAGCATGCCATAAAGCGCGCTGACGAGTTGGCAGAGGCAGAGGCTAAGGCTAAGAAGAAGGCATTGGAGAATGCTCAGTAACAAAAACGAGATGATTTACCCCGCAAATTTTGAACAAAAGATAGGCTTTGACCGCTTGCGCGAGCAGGTGGTCTCGCTGTGTAGTACACAAGCTGCGCGGGCAATTATCCTCTCCGAAGGTTTCTGCTCTTCACGCAGCGAGATAGAACGTCGTCAGGGTGTTGCCGACGAGATGCGTGTGTTGCTTATGCTCGAACCCAATGCTCCGCACGATGAGTATCCCGACGTTGAGAGTATCATCTCAAAGATTGGTGTCGAGGGGACTTTCCTTTCCACCGAGGAGGTTGTCGTTCTGCGTCAGGCACTGACCGCCGTAGGTAATATGGTGGGCTTTATTATGAGCCGCAGCGACGAGCAGTATCCTCGCTTGCGTGAGCGCAGTTCTACGGTCTGTGTCTTTCCGGATATTATACGCCGCATAAATCAACTCGTTGATGACGAGGGTAATATTCGTGACGGTGCATCATACGACCTTTTGGCCATACGCCGCTCTATTCGCGAGCACGAGGGTCAGGTGTCAAAACGCTTGCAGCAGGTCTTGGGCAATGCCAAGCGTGCAGGCATTGTCGATGCCGATGCTATGGTATCTATCCGTGATGGCCGAGCCGTCATTCCTGTCTCGGCGGCAAACAAACGCAAGCTCAACGGCTTTATCCACGACGAGTCAGCGACGGGTCGCACGTTTTACATCGAGCCCGTTGAGGTTGTGGAACTTAACAACCAACTCAAAGAGTTGGAGTATGCCGAGCGCAGGGAGATTTGGCGCCTGCTCTCCGAGTTTACCGAGGAGTTGGGCCCCGATGCCGAGTCTATTGCCTCGATTGCCGAGTACCTTGCTTTTATAGATGCCGTTGCGGCTAAGGCGCGCTGGGCTATTGAGAATGGCGCGGGTAAGCCTATCGTCTCGGATGACGACCGTATGGTGTTGCGCCGTGCTGTGCATCCACTGCTTGCGCAGACTCTCCGCCGCGAGAAGAAGGATGTTGTTCCGCTCGATATGCAGCTCGATAAGGAGAAACATATCCTGGTCATCTCAGGTCCCAATGCCGGCGGTAAGTCGGTATGCTTAAAGACTACGGGCATTGTGCAGTATATGTTCCAGTGCGGCTTCCCCGTCACGGCGGGCGAGATGAGCGAGCTGCCCATTTTTGAGAGCATCTGCATAGATATAGGCGATGAGCAGTCAATGGATAACGACCTCTCGACATATTCGTCACACTTGCTTAATATGAAGAATATGTTGCAGGCGGCATCACCACGGACACTTGTCCTTATCGATGAGTTCGGGTCGGGTACCGAGCCCGTCATTGGAGGGGCCATTGCTGAGGCAATACTTGAACGACTGCTCGAAAAGGGTTGCTACGGAGTTATTACAACCCACTACTCCAACATTAAATACTACGCCACGGGAGCCGAGGGTGTAGCCAACGGAGCAATGATGTTCGATGTGCAGAATATATGCCCGCTGTTTAAGTTGGAGCAGGGTAAGCCCGGCAGTTCGTTTGCCATTGAGATAGCCCGCAAGATAGGACTTCCAGAGGATATCATCCGCACGGCGAGTGACAAGGCGGGCAGTGACCATATAAACTTGGAGCGTCAGCTGCGTGAGATTGCACGTGACCGCCGTTATTGGTCGCAGAAGCGCGACCGCATACGCCAGACCGACCGCAAGGTAGAGGAGTTGGAGTCAAGTTACGAGCAGCAACTCGCGCGTATCAAGGAGGAGCGTCGTGAGATTATCTCCAAGGCTAAGGAGGAGGCTCAGCGTATGATTGCCGATGCCAACCGCCAGATTGAAAATACCATCCGCACCATCAAGGAGGCGCAGGCTGAGAAGGAGCTTACGCGCCTGGCACGCCGTGTGCTGGATGAGTTCAAGACCTCGGTCGAGCAGAGCTCTTCGTCGTTCGACAGTGAGCAGGTGGGCCGCGAGATGGAGCGCCTCAGGCGTCGTAAGCAGCGCCGTGAGGAGAATAAGCAGCGTCAGGGTGCGGCAGCTCCCAAGGTGGAGGTTGCTCAACCTGCACCCAAGCCTGTCGAGGTGGGCTCGAAGGTTAAGATTGAGGGTCAGCAGGTGCTGGGCGTTGTGCAGAGCATAAAGGGCGGCAAGGCGCAGGTGGCCTTCGGACAGATACTCACGATGGTCGAAAAGTCAAAGCTTATCGTGGTGTCAAATGCCGAGTATAAAAAGGCTGAGCGTCCTACGCAGGCGCGTACGGTGCTGTCGGTCGATATATCGTCACGCAAACTAAACTTCCGCGACAGTGTTGATGTCAGGGGTATGCGTGCCGTTGAGGCGTTGGAGGTTGTGCAGGATTTGGTCGATGATGCGTTGATGGTCGGCGTAGGAGGTGTTACCATCCTCCACGGCAAGGGTACGGGAGCCTTGCAGCAGGAGATACGTCGTTATCTGCGCACCATTCCCGAGGTGGAGTCCGCCAAGGATGAGCACGCCGACAGAGGAGGTGCCGGAATTACGGTTGTGAGGTTTAGACAGAGTTAGTTATGAAGTACAGATTGTCACAAATAGAGCGCCTGTGCAGGGGTAAGCACTATGGCGAGGATTTGGTGGTGAGCGATGTCGTTACCGACTCGCGCAGTTGCCTCTTTGGCGAGGGGGCTATGTTTGTTGCTATGTGTGGCAGGAACCATAACTCTCACGATTTTATCGCC
Organism: Alistipes sp.; assembly: GCA_045603645.1. Taxonomy (GTDB): domain Bacteria; phylum Bacteroidota; class Bacteroidia; order Bacteroidales; family Rikenellaceae; genus Alistipes. The sequence continues at coordinate 39,681 of JAZUMN010000084.1, forward strand.
GATATGTATAACTGCGGCGTAAGGGCTTTTCTGGTTGAGAGTGCCGAGCAGTTGCAAGAGAGGGAGGGCGTGGGCTATGTCGTTGTAGAGAACTCTTTGCACGCTTTGCAGCAGCTGGCTTCGGCTCACCGTCAGGTGTTTGGCGGTGTTGTTGTGGCTATCACGGGCTCCAATGGCAAGACAGTCGTTAAGGAGTGGGTTGCGCGCAGCCTGCCACAGGATGTCAAGTTCTTTGCTTCGCCAATGAGTTATAACTCGCAACTCGGTGTGGCGTTGTCGTTGTTGATGATTGAGGGCGACGAGAATGTCGCAATCATTGAGGCGGGTATCTCCGAGGTGGGTGAGATGGAACGCTTGGAGGAGATGATACGCCCCGATATAGTTGTTATAACTTCAATAGGCGATGCGCATCAGGCTAATTTTTCTTCATTGGAGGAGAAGATTTCAGAGAAGCTGACCCTTGCACGCCGCGCCAGGACACTCATCTACCATTCAGCCTATCAGGAATTGACAGCCGCTTTGGCTCGTTTGCAACCTGCCTGCTGCCTGGTGGATGCAGCTCAGTATGCTGTGCCGGAGATTCAGAGCAGCAATGCCATAACCATTGCCAATGCACAGGTGGTCAAGAGCTTGTGTCGTTGGTTGGGATACGACAATATAGTACTCTCCTCGGCTAACCTTGCTATGCGCTTGGAGGTTAAGGAGGGCGAGTATGGCTCAATGCTTATCAATGACTCCTATAACTCGGATATAAATTCGCTGGCGCTGGCATTGGATACGCTGCGCAGTGTGTCGCTGGGTAATGCAACCACAGCCATTGTGTCGGATATCTTGCAGAGCGGGATGCCCGACGAGGAACTTTATAGCCGTGTGGCTCAGCTTGTTAAGAATGCCCACGTCACCAAATTCATAGGTGTAGGCGAGGCTATTGCTCTGCACGCAGACAAGTTCGCTGCGGGGAGTGAGTTTTACGAGGATACCGAGGCTCTTATGCGGGGCTTGAAGCAGGAGGATGTGGCAGGCAGAACGGTGCTGTTGAAGGGTAACCGCCGTCAGCATTTCGAGCGTATATGCCACCACTTGGAGCGCAAGAGTCATACAACGGTGTTGGAGGTAAACCTCGATGCTATGACCCACAATGTGGGCTATTTCCGCCAATTCCTGCCGATGAACCATCGTCTGGTGGCTATGGTCAAGGCGTGCAGTTATGGTGCAGGCGATGTTGAGGTGGCTCAACTTATGCAGCGTCTGGGTGTAAATTATCTGGCTGTCGCCTTTGCCGACGAGGGTGTTGTTTTGCGCGAGAAGGGTATCACGATGCCTATTGTGGTGCTGAATGCCGATGCCGGCAGCTTTGATAAGATGATAACTTACAGGCTTGAACCTGAGATATATAGCTTTCACTCGCTTGACGATTTTATGCGTAGTGTGGAGCGTTATGGCGTGCACGCCTATCCTATCCACATAAAGCTGGATACGGGTATGCACCGTCTGGGCTTTGTCGAGGAGGAGTTGCCTGCACTCGTCGGGAGATTGAAGGTGCAAAAGGGCATAAGGGTAGCCTCTGTGTTTGCCCATCTGTCGTGTGCCGATGACAAGAGCCAGGATGACTTCACACGCCAGCAGATTAAGCGTTTTGATACTATGAGCCAGGCGATAGCAGAGGCTCTGCCATACGACATTATCCGCCACACAGCCAACTCGGCCGCCATAGAACGCTTCCCCGAGGCTCGGTTTGATATGTGCCGTTTGGGTTTGGGCATATATGGCTATGGCTTCTGTCATAACGAGGAGTTGCAGCCTGTTGCTGCGCTTAAAACGCGCATCGTGCAGATTCGTGAGCGCAAGAGGGGCGAGGCTATCGGCTATGGCCGTAGTGAGGTGTTGCAGCGCGACAGCCTTATAGCCACCATCCCCGTAGGTTATGCCGACGGCCTGGACCGTCACCTGGGCGGAGGTCGCTGGTCGATGCTTGTTGCGGGGTGTGCAGCCCCCACCGTAGGCAGAATATGTATGGATAGTTGTATGATTGACGTCACCGACATTGCAGGTGTGCAGGAGGGCGATCTGGTTAGTGTCTTTTCTTCTGTTGCGGGCAATACCGCCGAGGATATGGCGTGTGTGCTTGACACCATCCCTTACGAGATACTTACCTCAGTGTCGGCGCGTGTTAAAAGAGTATATGTAAGAGAGTAATGGCAGGCATACTATATATGATTCCTTGTCCGATATCGGACTCTACCGAGATCTATGACGTTACACCTGCGGCCAATGGTCGCGTGATTGACGGCCTGGACTACTTCATTGTGGAGAACGTGCGTTCGGCGCGTCGTTTCCTCTCGAAGGCAAAGATTGCGCGACGAATCGAGGAGTTGGAGTTTGTCGAACTAAACGAACATACCGTTGCGGGCGTAGCCATTGAGCAGATGATTAGACCCATCTTGGAGGGTCGCTCGGCGGGTGTTATCTCCGAGGCGGGTGTTCCAGGTGTTGCCGACCCCGGGGCGCTGGTCGTTGAGGCGTGTCATCGCAAGGGTATAAGGGTAGTGCCGCTTGTTGGCCCTTCGTCAATACTGCTTGCTATGATGGCTTCGGGTCTGAATGGTCAGTCCTTTGCTTTTAATGGATATCTGCCCGTGAAGCCGCCCGAGAGAGCCAAGGCGTTAAGGCAGTTGGAGCGCAGGGTGCAGCAGGAGCATCAGTCGCAGATATTTATCGAGGCTCCTTACCGCAATGTAAAGCTTATGGAGCAGATGCTTCAAGTGTGTGGTGCGGAGTTGCGCCTTACGGTGGCGTGCGACATCACCTCGCCCGAGGAGTTTATCTCTACACGCACGATAGCGCAGTGGCGCAAGGCGGGTGTGCCCGATATTGCCAAGCGCCCGACTATATTTATTATAGGGTAGTGTTGGGCATATAATTTGCGATAATAATATATAAGGATACGAAAAATATAAAGATATGACAACAGAAAAAACTAAGAATCAGGAGGTTAAGTCGGAAGAGGGATTTAATCAGGCCGATGGCTATCCATCGTGCGAAGGCACTCCGTGTGCCAATGTGGCAGAAGATGATGAGCAGACTACTGCCACAATGGCAGAGGGTGATGCCGAGCAGTCAGCCAAGGAGACTGCGCCACAGGAGCCTTCACAGGAGGAGATTATAGCCGTTTGGCAAGATAAATATATGCGTTTGCAGGCGGAGTTCGACAACTACCGCAAGCGCACGTTGCGTGAGAAGATGGACCTGGTGGCGAGCGGTGGCTCAGATGTTATTAAGTCTATGCTCTCGGTGCTTGACGATATGTATCGTGCTGTGGCGGCGTCAGAGAAGAGTGACGATATAGCTGCTTTGCGCGAGGGAGAGAAACTTGTGTTGCAGAAGTTCGAGGAGGCTCTGCGTCAGAAGAATGTAACCGAGATTGAGGCTCAGGACAAGGAGTTTGACCCCGACTTCCACGAGGCTGTGGCACGCTTTGCCGCAGGTGAGGATAAGAAGGGAAAGGTTATAGATGTCGTGCAGCGTGGTTATATGCTGGGCGAGAAGGTGTTGCGTTATGCAAAGGTTGTGGTTGGAGAGTAACCTAAATCGAAAAGACGATGGCAGAAAAAAGGGATTATTATGAGGTGTTAGGCGTTGAGAAGAACGCCAATGCCGACGAGATAAAGAAGGCGTACCGTAAGGCAGCCATAAAGTACCACCCCGACAAGAACCCCGGCGACAAGGAGGCCGAGGAGAAGTTCAAGGAGGCGGCTGAGGCCTACGATGTGTTGTCGAATGCCGACAAGCGTGCCCGTTATGACCAGTTTGGTCACGCGGGAATGAGTGGCGCAGCCGGTGGCGGAGGCTTTGGAGGCTTTGGCGGCGGCTTCTCAATGGAGGATATATTCTCGCAGTTTGGCGATATCTTTGGCGGCCACTTTGGCGGTTTCTCATCGCGTGGCGGTGGAGGAAGGCGTGTAAATCGTGGTAGCGATATTCGTGTCAAGGTCAAGCTTACGCTCGCCGAGATAGCCAATGGTACAACCAAGAAGTTGAAGATAAACAAGACGGTGGCGTGTGATAAGTGTGGTGGCACGGGAGCCAAGGACTCATCGTCATACACAACCTGCTCGACTTGTAATGGTGCGGGCTATGTCACGCGTGTTGAAAACACCTTCTTTGGTCGTATGCAGACGCAGGGCGTATGTCCTACTTGTAACGGCGAGGGCAAGGTCATCACGGCCAAGTGCGACAAGTGCTCGGGTGAGGGTGCCGTGCGTGGCGACGAGGTTGTCGAGATAAAGATTCCTGCCGGTGTAGGAGAGGGTATGGCCGTCACCGTGTCAGGCAAGGGTAACGCAGCACGTCACGGTGGCGTGAATGGCGACTTGCTTGTGGTCATTGAGGAGGAGCATAACCCCGAATTGGTACGCGATGGCAACGACCTTATTCACAACCTTAACCTGCCTGTCACGACCTGCATCTTAGGTGGCGAGGTTGAGGTGCCGACCATTGATGGCCGTGCCAAGATAAAGATTGCTGCGGGTACGCACGCCGGTAAGGTGCTGCGTCTGCGTGGCAAGGGTCTGCCCGATGTAAATGGCTACGGCAGAGGCGATATTTTGATTGTTGTGGATATCACTATTCCCGATACGCTCAATGCCGAGGAGCGTAAGTTGGTAGAAAAGCTTGCCGAGCAGCCTCACTTTAAGAGGGCCGAGAGTGTCGAGCGTCAAAATATCTTCGAGCGAATGAAAAACTTTTTTAGATAATTAAATCTTGCAGCGATGGGATGGTTTTCGCCTTATAAGCGTCACGCAAACAGCTTTAACTACACGCCCCGATACTATGACCCCGCGAAGGAGGCACGTGAGCAGCGCCGCACTGAGCTTCGTGGTGAGCGCACGGAGGATAGTGGAGAATATACGCCAGGGAAGTATATCCGTGCCAAGCGTGAAGCTCGCGACCTGCGCCAGAAGCAGGAGGCAGAGAAGGGGCGCTCGGAGAAGCGTATGAGGCTGTGGACTATGTGTGTGGCGGTGATGCTGCTCGCTGCACTGATATATATGCCCATACCACGTCTGGGTGCTATCTTCGAGATGGCAACCACCTCGTCAGCTCCTGCACAAAAGGCTTTTGAGCAACAAAGGCAGGAGGTTGAAGAATTTGACCCCTATGCACCACTTATAATCGTGCCCAACGACTACGAGGAGGGCGACGAGATAGAGATTATAGAGTAATAAGCTGCTCCCCAAACCGAGTATGGAGAAAGAGAATAAAATACGACTTTTACCCGAAATTGTAGCCAACCAGATTGCTGCCGGAGAGGTGGTTGATAACCCCTCGTCGGTTGTCAAGGAGATGATGGAGAATGCCATTGATGCAGGGGCAACATCGGTAACCGTGAATTTCCGCAATGCAGGTCTTGAACTTATTCAGATTGTGGATGACGGCTGCGGAATGTCGCCCATTGATGCACGTCTGGCCTTCGACCGTCACGCTACGAGCAAGATACGCAATTTCGACGATGTCTATCGCCTGCAAACCTTCGGTTTCCGTGGCGAGGCGTTGGCGTCAATTGCTGCTGTGGCACAGGTGGAGCTCCGTACTCGTCAGAGGGATGAAGAGATAGGTACGGTGACCATCGTCAATGGCGGCGAGTTTGTGTCGCAGACACCTACGATGTGCCCTGTGGGGTCGCAGTTCTTTGTGCGCAACCTCTTCTACACAGCCCCTGCACGCCGTAAGTTCAACGGCGACAGAGGCAAGATGGTTACCGAAATCAAGAAGGTATTCCGTCAGGTGGCGTTGTGTAATCCACAGGTAAGGTGCGAACTTATGTCGAGCGATATGCCAATCATAACGCTTCATTCGGGCTCGCTCCTGGACCGCATCATTGAGGTTGTGGGTCGCCATATAAAGACCAACCTTTTGGAGGTGGATGTATCGACCTCAATTGTCAGCATAAAGGGTTATGTGGGTCGTCCTGCGGCTGCCAAGCAGAAGAATGCCGAGCAGTATCTGTTTGTCAATGGGCGATATTTCCGCTCGACACCGATATTCCGTGCCATAATGAAGGCGTACGAGAAGCTCATCCCCGAGAATTGCTCGCCCTCATACTTTCTCTATCTTACGGTTGAGCCCGACAGGGTCGATGTGAATGTGTCGCCACACAAAACAGAGGTGCGCTTTGCTGATGCCGAAGATGTAAATCAAATTATCAGCGCCGCGGTGCGCAGCACACTTGCCAAGAGTGGCAGTGTTGGTATGATGGATTTTGAACGTCCCGAGGTTGAAATACCCGTTATGGGTAGTGATGAGGGCTTTGTATATGCCGAACCCAAGACCTCTACAAATATGGACTACAACCCCTTTGTTGAGGATTGCAGCCCTGTTGCGTTGCCTGCAATTGATGGTGAGGAGGCCGCTGCTTTGCCGCCTATGCCCAAGACCTCGTCGCGCAGCTCTTGCGCAATGCCTAAGTTGCAACCTGCGCCAGAAGTTTCGGTGCCGCAGTATGTCGATATAACGGCTTCACTGCCTGCTGAGGGCATTGATTTGAGTGCTTATCTGAATGAGGAGCAGAGTCGGATGGAGATGCAGTCCGCTGTCGAGTTGCAGCAGAGTATAGCTCTCGATGAAGGACTGTGCTTTACCGATATGATGCCACTTGGTGGTGGTTATGCCCTGGCCGTAAGTGCAGGTCGCAGTATGGTTGTCGATTTGCGCAGGGTTAAGGAACGCCTGCTGTATGATAATTATATGGCACAGCTGAGCGTGGGTAGCTGTCCTTCGCAGCAGTTGCTCTTTGTCGAGGAACTCGTTCTCTCTGAGGATGATTACGCTCTGTTGCAGGCTCAGGAGGTTGAGTTTGCAGCGTTGGGCTTCGACTTGGAGTTACAGGGCAAGTGCAGGGTGCTGGTCAAGGGTGTGCCTTCAAACCTTGCCGGCGAGCAGATAGATGTGTTGCTGTATGATATGCTGCGAGAGGTTGAGCAAAGCGAAAATGTAGGCGAGCGCGTAAGAGAGGGTCTTGCGCTTATGATGGCGCAGAACTCCTCGCGTAAGGTGGTTGCTCAAAGCCGTGACCAGGTGCAGGATATGTTGCAGCGATTGTGCGAATGTGAGAATTACAGCTTCTCGCCTTCGGGCAAGGCCATAATGGCAGAACTTACGGTTGATGAACTGCGAAAAAAATTAAATTAGAGAAGAATGTATTTGCAGAGAAACATAACGCCCCCTGTGGTAAAGAATCTTATCATTGCCAACTGCGTTGCGCTGCTGGCTACAACACTGTTGCCGTTTGGTGATGATATCATCGAGCGCTTTGCACTTTTTAATGTCGAGAGCCCGTTGTTTCACAGCTATCAGGTCTTTACGTATATGTTCCTGCACGGCGGCGTGTCGCATCTCTTCTTCAATATGTTTGCGCTGTGGATGTTCGGCCGTCAGTTGGAGTATGAACTCGGCTCGCAGCGCTTCCTTACCTACTATATGGTGTGCGGCATTGGTGCTGCCCTGCTGCAACTTGGTGTAGGCTATGCCGAGTATATGCACGCCGTGGATGCCAGAGGCTCCTACGAGGCTATGTACCTGCTGAGAGTGCCTACCGTGGGTGCTTCGGGTGCGGTGTATGGTTTGCTGCTTGCCTTCGGTGTGCTGCACCCCAACAACATCATTATGCTTGTCTTCCCACCCATAGCCTTGAAGGCTAAGTGGTTTGTTATCATCTATGGTCTTTTGGAACTTTTCTTCGGCTTGTCGGGCTTCCAGGCCGGTGTTGCCCACTTTGCTCATCTGGGAGGTATGCTGTGGGGACTGGCCCTGCTGTATTGGTGGAAAAAACGAGGAGCTATTTATTTTTAGGTGTTAGATATTAGACAAATAGGATAAAGATGGCAGAGTACTATCGTACAACATACGGCGGTGAGAGGCGTCAGGAACGTAAATCGGTGTTGGCAACAATTGTCGATGCCCTGATGATTGTCATAACGGCGGTGGTTGCGCTCCTCTTCCTGCTGACACTTTTTGTGCCGCTTATGGATCCTCGTCGCTGGGGTGATGTGTCCACGCTGGGTCTGATAGCTCCGTTTATATATGTGGCGCAGGCCATGGTTACGCTCTACTGGCTTCTGCGGTGGCGTATGGTTGTCGCTGTGCCTATGATTTTACTCTCGTGCATAGGACTGTTCAGTCTCTCGTCGTTCTATAAATTTGAGGTGCGCCGCAGTTATGGCGGGCAGACTTACGGGCGTTCGGCTGTAAAGGTTATGTCGTATAATGTGCGGAGTTTTATCAACGACAATGGCGGGCGCAGCATCGACTCCATGGTGGCAATTATCAAGGGTATGAACCCCGATATTTTGTGCTTGCAGGAGTTTGGTTTTCGGGAGGCTCTTGATACGCTGCTTCTGCCTTTGAATAAATTGCCCAAGACCCTGTCACGCAATAATTTAAGCCCCGCCATATACAGCCGTTATCCAATTGTCAGGGCGCAACGTGTTGATTCTATGCGTGGTGTGGTGTGGGCTGATGTGGTGGTGCGTGAGGATACCTTCCGTGTCTATAATGTGCACCTTCACACAACAGCGATACGCCGCACGGATAATTCCTACTTGGAGAATCACGAATACCTTGACGATGGCGAGTCGGAACATCATGTGCGGGATATGGTGCGTCGTCTGAGTGAGAATAATAGGTTGCGAGCCTCGCAGGTTGATACCATTGCAAGTATGATTGCCGCATCGCCCTATCCTGCGATTGTGTGTGGCGATTTTAACGATGTGCCTGTGTCGAACACCTATCGCCGTATGTCACGTCGTCTGCGCGATACATTCCGTGACAAGGGGCGCGGTTACTCATATACCTATCGGGGCTTCTTTGATATGCTGCGTATAGATTATGTGCTGGCGTCAAAGGATTTTACAACCCTTTCGTATGATGTTATCGACACCTGGGGCTTGGAGGTACAGAAGCGTCGCCGTGATACTCTTGTGGTGCGCAGATTCGGCTATCAGATGCCCGTGCTGGGCGAGGGTGTTGCTGAGAGATTGGATGCCGAGGAGTTGAGCAGGCTGGATGGCGATACTGCGGTGGTTAATAACAGACTCGACTACTCTGACCATTACCCCGTATTCGTGAGGTTGCAATATGATGGAAAATAAACTAATACAAACTTGACTATGATACTTGATTCTTTGAAAAACAAGGCACGCTATGAGGCGTTGCACCCACGTTTTAAGGCTGTTTTTGACTATATCGACAGCCACGACCTGGCCTCTATGGAGTGCGGTCGTCACGATATTGACGGCGATAATATCTTTGTGAATATTCAGGAGCTGGACCTGCGTCCAACCTCTGAGGCGAGGTTGGAGTTGCATCGTAAGTATATTGATATTCAACTTCTTCTGGATGGTGATGACGAGTTGTTTGGCTGGAGCGAGAGGAAGGAGTGCTTGAAGCCCGAGGCGGAGTTTGATGAGCAGAAGGATGTGCAGTTCTTTACAGATGTGCCTCAGTGTTTTTACTCTGTGGCAAAGGGTCAGTTCTCGATTCTTTACCCCGAAGACGGACACGCCCCAATGCTTGGCGATGGTCACGTCAAGAAGTGCATATTTAAGATTGCGTTGTAGAATCAAAAGGTTTTAATTCAATAACTTGGCAAGCGGAGAGGCTTATGAACGGTTAGCCTCTCCGTATTTTATTTCAATAAAATAACATTCGTGATAAAATAAGCACAATTCATTGAAAAAGTTTCCTAATAAGGATATGTTGTTGTATTTTTGCAAATGTTAAAATGTGAATTGTGCAGATATGTTTGAGATAGTTAAAAAGCTGGTGCTTGTGCTGCTAATGGTTGTTATGGTGGCGTGCGCCGAAAATATGTTTGACGAGCACGGCTACGAGTCGCAGCCCGATGGTGAGGGTGATGTGGAGCTTAGGCTGGGAGTGCCTGCTACGCGTGCTACGCTGGACGCTGACCTTAATCTGCGCTGGCAGCGAGGCGACCGTATCTCTTTTATGGCCTATGCGGGCTCGACACAGCTCTTTACCAAGGAGGCAAGTTTCTGGGCCAATCTGGTTGATGACTCATCTCAGGGTTACCCTCAGGCATATTTTAGAGCCAAGTTCAACGCTACCTCGGAGGCCGATGTTATCGAGTCGATAAAGAGTATTTCCAGCGGTAAGTGTTATGCCGTGAGCCCTGCAAGTGGCGTTACTTTTAATGGTACGACAGCTACAATGACCCTGCCAAGTGTGCAGACGGGCGAGTATAGCAGTGCTTACGACTTTATGACAGCGCGCAGCGGTGCCGTGTCGTCATTGAAACTCTGCACAGGCACAAATGATGATTACATCAATAATGTGAATTTGGTCTTTACACACCACACCCACGCCTTTCGTGTGGTTATTCCTGCCAACAATCTTGGCAAGGAAGTTACCAAGGCATATTTGAAGTTCCCATTCGCTGTTGTGGGTGATGTGACGGTGGATTTCACTACGGGAGCCGTAACCTCGGCCAATACGAGTGACCTTGTTACGGTGGAGTTTGCGGAGCCTAAGAGCGCAGGTGACGAGTTCTGGGTGTTTATCAACGGCGTGGAGAACAGGGGTAAGGTAGATTTGCGTTTCCAGGCAGCCGATGGCACATATACCGAGCGCCGTGTGGCCAACTTTACCCAAAAGAACTGGTCAGCAGGCAGCATCTCGAAGGTGTCGATGTCGGTGCCTCGGTCAACAACGCTTACAACGCTGCGATACAGAATTTCGAGTTACTCAAATCTGGGTGAGCCTGTGACGAATCTGCACCTTTCGCTCCCCGCAGGGTACTATTTCACCAATTTCAAGCAAAACGGCATAGCGACAAATATCAATGGCGAGTATCAGTTTACGATGTTCAACGATATGGTAGACAGCTCTTTGCAGGCAAGCACTCTCCCCGCAGCGTATGAGTCTGAGCACGCCTATATTCCGACTTCGGTCAGGTATGCCACATCGACAACGTCACTCACGGCTCCATATCTGTTTGAAGAGAACTTCTCGGCGGTTGGCAGTTTCAGCTCGAATGATAATTACACCGGTGGTTTTATATCAGGTGATAAGGGTGCGCATTCATTCCTTAATGGCTGGTCGGGCGGTCGTGTTGGTGCTTCGGCAGGTCTGTCGATTCGTATAGCGTGCCGTCGTGAGACAAGTGCCCGCTATGGTGCTCGTGTAGATTCTGCTCCTATAACGAACTTAAAGAAGGGCGCTTCGGTAAAGGTTAAGGTGGTGTATGATTACGGTATGGACCAGGATTATGGCGGTTTAATATGGATTGAAACTATCGGTCAGACCTGCTATGAAGGTCGCACAACCGATTCGTCGGCTCTGTCAAGTGGTGACGAAACGGGTACGTTTGAGAGTGAGTTCTATATCGAGGAGGATGATAAGGCGTCGTGGAACAATCTGCCATACACCCGCTCATATAGTTTTGGCGATTGTACAAATGCTACACGTCTGTCGTGGAGGACATATCCCGAGAATTATGCAGGAACAAGTAACAACACCTGCTGGCTCTATATTGACAATGTGAAGGTCTCAATAGTGCAATAAATGAAATAAAGATAAAATTATGAAGATGAAAAAACTATTGTTAATTGCCTTGGCGGCGGTAGCTGTGGCCGGCTGCTCGAAGGATGATGATTCTCAGGAGTGGATAGATGCTCCCGAGGGTATGGGTGTTGTCAGCTTTGGTGTGAGCCCCTCGATTGTTGTAGAGGGCACGCGTGCCCAGCAGCAGATACCCGATGGTGTGACAATACCTGCTGCTGAGGATTTGAAGCTGAGTGTGGTTGCTCTGGATGAGAGCATAGACTACGCAGGTGGTGAGTGGGAGAGTGTTGCTTCGTTTAACAAGACTTACAAGAAGACATACTTCAAGGCGGGCGCTTACGAGGCAACGGTATCCTTTGGCAATCCGTCAGAGGAGGGTGAGAATTGCCCATACTTTGTCGATGCGAAGAGCTTCAATGTGAAGGCTCGCGAGAAGGTGGATGTGGCGCTTGCTCCAAAGTTGGGTAACTCAATCGTTAAGGTTGAGTTCAGCGAGCGATTTAAGCACTACTTCGAGAATGGTGCTGCCATAACCGTCACAAGCGGCAATGGCAAGGAGTGGGAGGTAGGTTACGACGCCTCGCCATACCTCTTTGTTGAGAGTGGCAAGGTTGTAACCATCTCGGGCTATGCCGTTAAGCAGAAGCCAAGTGCATCGGTTGAGGCTCCCAAGGTGAGCTTTGACGATGTTACCAAAACCGTGGCGGCGTGCACGCTCTACACCTACACCTACGATGTGTCAACAGCGGGCAGCGTGACGGTTGCCGTTGAGATTACCAACGAACCCATCGAGGAGGTTATAGTAGGCGATGCGGAGATTAACGACGATGCTATAATGTAGTCGGTAAGCAGATATAAGGAAAACAAAAAACAGAACGAGATATGAAAAAATTGATGTTAATCGTGGCTCTGGCTGTCGGAATGGTGGCGTGTCACGACGAAAAAGCAGATTGGGTCGGTACGGGCAGCGGCGGCGATAAGCTTGCAGTCGGTTACATAGCCTTTGCTGATGGAGGCCTCACTGTGAATGTTGACAAGGAGTCTGCTGCGGGTGATCTGGATGCCGACGCTACGCGTGCCGAGGAGGCTGGTGCAGACTACACCGTTGAGGTTTGGAGTGCAGAGAACGATCTTGTGGCTTCGTTTAAGTATGGCGAGCGCGAGAGCCAATACACAACTTCGAGCATCGACCCTGCGCGCAAGGGTATTGCCGTGCCTGTCGGGCGCTACACCATAAAGGCATATTCGGCGGCAACTCCCAAGGAGTCGGACACACCTCAGTATGCAGGTCAGACAACCGTGGCGGTGGCCAAGGAGACCGTGACGGAGGCAAACATCACCTGCGAGCTGTCGAGTGTTAAGGTGTCGGTACGTTTTGACCCTATTCTGGCGTCGCTTATCACCGACGATACGAAGGCTCGCGTAGTGCTTGGTGCGGAGGATGTAAGCGAGTACACATTCGTAGGTCGTCCCGTGACACCTCTGGCCGCCGATGCAAGTGTCGCTAATGGTTGCAGCAAGATGGATTGGGGTGCCGAGGGTGGCTACCGCTACCTGCGTCCTAACGAGGAGGTAAATCCCCTGACATTATATTTTACCGCCAACTACAACGGCAGCGCAATCAAGGATCAGGCGCTTAAAATCTGTGACGACGCCAAGCCGGGCGAGTGGCGTCAGGTGACGGTTAAGTTGGAGAATGGCGACAGTGGACAGATATATGTCGTTATAGAGGTTAAGACCTGGGTCGAGGGTGAGATTGTTGATGTGGATGTGACATCGATGTCTCTCTTTGGTGGCGAGGTCGTTATACCTGACGATACCGATGCTCCTGTGATTGAGTGGACAGACCACGACCTTGCAGAGCCATTCACCCTTGCCGACGATATGTTCGACAGCAATGGTAACTTTACGGCAGGTGCCGACTTTACTGTGGTGACTAAGTCGGAGATTACGGCAATGTCGCTGGGTCTGACATCAACCAACAGCGACCTTAACGAGGTGGCAAATGATTTGGGTCTGAGTGCCGAGGGCGGCATCAGCCTTACGGGTACACTCAGCTCTATGGCAAAGATGATTCTTGGCAGCTGGGGCTTCCCAATATCAAATGTGGCGGGGCAGAAGGAGATTACGTTCAACCTCGCTACGCTTATGAAGGAGTTGCACGCAAACTATGCGGGTACACACACCTTCACAATTACGGTGGAGGATAAGCTCGGCAGTGAGACAACCGTTGAGCTGGGCATAACATCGGGTATCGTTGTTGACCCAAATATCGTTTGGGTGGGCAAGGATATTGACCAGGTTTATAACCTGAAAGAGGTTGATCAGATTTCGGTGCTGATTACAGCCAAGAACAAGATTAAGGATATCAGAGTAAGCATCAAGGGCCCATTGGCGCCGGACTTGCAGAATATGATGATGCCTGCCGAGTTCGGTCTGGTGGAGCCGGGTACTCTGACCGATGGCACGGGCTCTTTGGCGGACATCCTTACAGGCTTTGGCTTCCCTACGGGTTATGACGACCCTGCAACGGCGGAGGAAGAGGGTGTGTATGACAGGACATCTGTTCCGTTTACAATCTCTTCAATGCTTATGAATATGATGGGCAGCTTCTACTCTCAGGACGAGAATGACTATATAGAATTCGAGATTACGGTTATAGACCAGAGTGGTGACGAGGTTAATGGCAAGCTCACCAAGTCTATCAAGTTGTTAAATCTTAACGAGTAGCAGATATGAGGAAGTTATTATACATACTTGCAAGTCTGGCCGTAGTACTTACAGCCGCTTGTAGCAAGGAGGAGGATTTTATCCAAGAGGGTAAGGGTGCTGTAACATTCTCATTCCCTGTAACTCGTGCCGATGTGGATGAGGCAACTTACCAGATGATGAAGTTCCGCATCTACTCCGTCTCGGCAAGTGGCGAGAAAGCTCTGGTGCGTCTTTACACCTGGGACGAGATTAAGGATATGAAGCTATGGCTCGTGGCAGGCTCATACTCAATCGATGTTGAGGGCGGTGTTAAGTCGCCAGCCTCGTTTACCGACATCTACTACTACGGCAGTGAGCCATTCACGTTGAGTGCAGGCGAGGAGAAGACGGTAACGGTTAAGGTGCAGCCCCGGAATGTTCTTGTCAAGGTGGTATTCGATGCCAGCATAGCCAAGAATGTGGAGGGTGCGCAGGCCGTTGTAGCCATAGATGATGAGTTCGACTTTGACAGAATTACAAGTCAGGAGGTTCCATCGCTTGTCTATAAGCAGACCGCAGTCGGATACTTCACCGTTGAGGAGGGTGAGGATTCGTTTGTGTGGAACTTTGCGGGTAAGGTGCCCAGCAAGAACACGGAGGTAGATAAGTTCGGTAAATATACACCTGTGGGAGGCTTTAAGACGGGTTATCAGTACACCATTAAGTTTAAGTACTCGCCCGACCTGCCTGGTTACATCACTCTTAGCGTGAATGTCGATACCACGGAGGATATCAAGAACAGCGACCTGGTGTTTAAGCCCGAGCCTCAGATTGAGGGTGCTACCACATTGCGTGCATACGAGGGTATGGAGGCTGTGACCTACAACGTGAAGGCTATCAACGAGCTCGCAACGATGAATGTTACCGTGGGCGGAAAGACCTACTCATACTCAACGGCCGAAGATGCGGTAAATAGTAACGACGGCTACTTCACCGTGGAGCAGGAGAATGAGAGGTCCAATCTGAACTGGAAGGTGACACTTGCCGATAATCTTATCAAGACTCTGAAAGCGGGTCCTCAGGCTGTGCTTTTTACAGCTGTCGATGTCGAAGGCGTTGAGGGCGAAATTGAGGCTACATACTCGGGTGAAGGTACTTTTGCAATGTCGGTTACCGATGCGTGGGCTACCAAGGCTACATTGAAGGCCTATGTGAATAACGGTGCAGCCGCCAATGTGAAGATTTATTATCGTGAGATATCGCCAGCAACCGCAGATTGGTCGGTTGCAAATGCAACATACCTCTCGGATAATATCTACACGGCAGCGGTTACGGGCATAGACGGAAAGCGCACATACGAGTATTACCTCAGCTATGGTGATGCGCAGAAGGGCGTAAGCGCAACATTCAGAACAGGCGGAGCAGCTATTCCACGCGGTGACTTGGAGGTTTGGAGCGGCTCAATGCCGATGTGCCCATCTGAGTATACAGGCAAGAACCAGTCGCTTACCTGGGATACGGGTAACCACGGCTCGGAGATGGCCGACACGAATGTTACGGTCAGAAGTACCGATGTTCGCGCGGGATCTACGGGACAATATTCGGCATACCTCACGTCAGTGAAGGCTTCGGTGATGGGTATTGGTAAGTTTGCTGCGGGCAACATCTTCTACGGTCGTTTTGTTGCTTTGGATGGTACGAATGGTATCTTGCAGTTTGGTCAGCCATTTACGTTTGACTACAAGCCCAAGAAGTTGGTTGTATGGTATAAGGGTAATGTTGGTACGGTCAATCATTCGGGCGGAGGCCTGAGCGAGGGCGACAGCGATAAGGCTCACATATTTGTGTGGCTGTACGATAATACCCACTCGGCATTGGCAGGCACCGCAGGCCGTTATCAGGTAAATACCAAACACGCATCAACCTTTACCTCGGCTGATGGTAAGTATGTCAATGCAGGTAATGCGAACAGTACCTCGCACAATGCCGGTGACAGGGTTGAGGGTTTGATTGCCTATGGCTATTGGAACCGTACGCAGAGCGCTTCTCAATACAATGGTCAGAATGTAAGCATCAGCTACAATGGCTGGACAAAGCTCGAAATACCTTTGGTATATGTAAACGATAAGAGACCAAATGCGTTGGTTATCTCGTGTGCTTCGTCGGCTTATGGTGACTACTTCGCGGGTAGTACCAGCAGCACGATGTATGTAGATGACTTTGAGTTTGCCTACTAATCGGGCTCAGTAGGCGATATTTGCGCAGGGCGGGCTTGACCGCCTTCCCTGCGACTATGATAATTAAAAAGAGAATAATGCGAACATTTTTTATATTGCTGCTGGTATTGATGTGTGGCGTTAAGGAGGCTGCGGCGCAGGACTCGGTTCGTATGGAACGTGAACAAAGACGAGCCGGACGAGGTCTGGTTGAGATGAAGAATTTGTTTGTTCCCAAGGGACAGTGGATTTTTGGCGGCACAGCATCATATTCAACCCACGAGAATGGTAATTACAAGTTGCTTATCTTGGAGGATATAAACTCCTTGGGCTACACCGTCAAGGCGAGCCCTATGGTGGCTTATGCCGTTGCCGATAATATGGCGTTGGGAGGCAGGTTTAATTACAGCCGTAATTTCCTGAAAATAGATAGCGCCAGCCTCTCGTTTGGTGATGAGGAGACAGGTACACACATCTCGACAGACTACTATTATGCCTTGCAGCACTCTTACTCGGCGGGTGTCATATGGCGTTATTATATTCCGCTGGGGCGCAATAAGCGCTTTGCCCTCTTTAACGAGGTGCAACTCTCGGCGGGTGCTTCAAGGGCTAAGTTCGCTACCGACAGCCCCGTACGAGGCACCTTCTCGGAGTCTTTCGATGTGGCGCTGGGTGTCAATCCCGGAGTTATAGCCTTCGCCTCGAATGTGATGGCCGTGGAGGTTAATGTGGGTATGATGGGTATAAGTTACAGTCACACCAAGCAGGTGCATAATCAGGTTGCGACGGGAAAGTCAAGTTCAAGTTTTATGAATTTCTCGGTCAATCTGCTCTCGATAGGTTTGGGTGTTTCATTTTATATGTAATGAGGTATGAGAAGATTAGTTTTTAGCTTGATTGTCTTGTGCCTGAGCATATTGGATGTGGCAGCGCAGGAGAAGAGCAAGAAAGAAGCAAAGAGCGATGTGAAGGCAAATGTTACGGTGCAGACTTCAAAGTCGCGTGAGGGCTTTGAACTCTCAAACAGGTTTATGCCTACGGCACGCCGTATAGACCGCGAGATAAATAAGAATGTATTTGCCTATAAGGGTGAGGTTGCGCTGGGTTTGACGGCTTCGTACGGAACGCTGTCGAGCGATAACAGCGACATCTTCGCTCTGTTGGAGCACGTTAATCTGTCGGGTTCGATAACCACCATATCGCCTTATGTGGGCTACTTCTTTAAGGATAATGCCTGCATAGGTCTGAGGATGGGCTATACATATATGGGCGGCACGGTGGATAATGTGGATTTGAACCTGGGCAGTGCCAACGATATAGATATAAAGATTCCCTGGGTGGATGCCAACAGCAACAGTGTGAAGGTCAGTGCCTTTATGCGTCACTATGCAGCCATCGACAAGGCGGGTCGCTTTGGCGTGTTTAGCGAGTTGGAGGCGTCGTATGCCTTCGGCGAGAATAGTATGGGTTTCCGCTCGGGTGATGAGCCTATGAAGTTCACCGAGTCGCGCAATGCTACGGCCAAGTTGTGGTTCAACCCGGGTGTGGCGGTCTATATGTTCCCCAATGTGTGTGTCACGGTGTCGTTCGGTATGGGTGGCTTTAAGTACACCACCATCAAGCAGTACGATGCAAGTGGTGAGCAGACGGGCTCGCGCACAATTTCGAAGCTGCGTTTCCGTTTGAATGTGGCGGATATTCACTTTGGTATGAACATCCATCTGTGGTCAAAAAAAGGTAAGAGAAAATGAGGTTTATAAGTAAAATATATGCGTCTGTATGCGTTGTTGCGGCGCTGTGCTTTCCGGCTTGTATCGAGAACGATTTGCCATACCCCGTTGTGGAGTTGCAAATCAAGTCTATTGCTGTCGAGGGTATTGTGGGCCAGCCTGCAATCGACGAAGCGAGCCGCACCGTGACGGTAGAGTTGCAGGAGCAGACTGACATACAGAATGTCAATATTACGGCTGTGGAATATACTGAGAATGCCACACCCTCTTTGGATATTGTCGGCACACACGATATGCGAGCACCGCTCCACGTCACTTTGTCGCTCTATCAGGACTATGTGTGGGAGATAAATGCTACGCAAACCATCGAGCGCGAGTTCACGGTTGAGGGGCAGATAGGTGCTACGGAGTGGGATGTCAAGAACCGCAAGGCTACGGTCTATGTGGGCTTCGACGACCACACAAACATAAAGGTCACATCCCTGAAACTTGCCGCTGCCGACATCACAACCTACGAGTGGGCGGATGGTATTGACCCCAATGATTTCAGTTCAGTGCGATATGTATATGTCACTTGTCATGGCCGCACCGAGCGTTGGAGCCTGTACGTCAAGACGACCAATGTGGTTGTCGATATCGTCGGGGCAGATGCGTGGGCAAAGGTTATGTGGCTCTATGGCGAGGGTCTGAGTGGCACCGACCTGGGCTTTAAGTACCGCGAGGCGGGCCGTGAGGAGTGGCTCACGGCAGAGGATGTAAAGGTCGAGGGCGGCTCGTTCTCGGCGTGCGTCAAGGGGTTGAAGACACAAACCGAGTATGAGATAATGGCTTATTCCGATGATAACACCTCTGCCGTGCAGCGTGTGCGCACCGAGGATGTGGCGCCACTCGTAAATGCGGGCTTTGAGGAGTGGGCGACCATCAAGAAGATTGTATGCCCCTACCTCTCGGAGGAGAGTGCCTTCTGGGGTACGGGTAACCCGGGTGCGGCGGCTGTGAGTGCCACCGTGACCGATAAGAGCGAGGATGTGCGCGAGGGCGTCGAGGGTCGCTACTCGGTTAAGTTGGAGTCTAAGTTTGCCAATCTGCTGGGTATAGGTAAGTTCGCTGCGGGTAACCTCTTTGTGGGTAAGTATATCTCTACGGTGGGCACCGACGGCATCGTGGGCTTTGGACATAGATTCACGGCGCGTCCTGTGGCTCTGCGCCTGTGGATGAAGTATAACTGTGGCGCTATCGACCGCATTGGCACCTTGCCTGCGGGCAGTGAGTTGCAGCTGGGCGACAACGACACAGGCTCGGTATTTATCGCGCTGGGCGACTGGACCAAGGAGGAGTATGGCAAGGATAAGAATGGCGATATTAAGGGCACGGACGAATATCCGTTGGTTGTCGATACGCGCAGCCAGGCGACCTTCTTTAACCCTAAGGCAGCGGCTGTGATAGCCTATGGCGAGCGACTCTTTACCGAGAGCGTTGGCGAGTGGCAGCAGGTAACCATTCCGTTGGAGTATGTCTCTACGTCGCGCGTGCCAACGCACCTTACCATAGTATGCTCTGCCTCACGCCTTGGCGACTACTTTACGGGCAGCACGCAGAGTGTTATGTGGCTCGACGATATGGAACTGCTGTATGAGTAATCGGGAAATAGCAAAGAAAACCTCCTGCAGCTATATTGGTTGCAGGAGGTTTTTTATCCAAGACTTTTATATTTTCTGTTTCCTATTTTCTATTTGAGGGTCTGTGTATTCAATATTTTGCCATACTACCTGTCCCCATTTGTTAATGTATGAGATGATTTGATTGTTGCCATTTTTAATTTTTACTTTTGCTAAATTACCATTAAACGGTTCTGCATAATTATATTGATATGGAATTATAAGTTCAAAATCAGAATTTATATATCCCCATTTCCCGTCTTTCTTAACGGCTGCTAATCCATTAGAAAATGGCAATGCGTCGTGAAACACGTAATTAGAGTCTGTTCCCATTATACACAGATGCTTGTTTACATAAAACCAAGACGAACCTAAATTTTTAAAATTCATATATTGACAAGGAATTAAATCCTCGGCACATTCTCTAGCGTAGGTAATTGGGATTTCAGAACCAAGATAAGCCCGAAAACTGGGTGTAGATTTTAATTCTAATTGTTGCTTTTTAGACAACTGTTCAAAAGTTGGTATTTTAGTTCCATCATATGTATTAAAAAATCTACTGCTGCACCCAAATCCAGATAGTGCACCAGTGTTTTGAACTATAATGTTTTCGCAAAAAGTAAAAAGTAATCCATGCTTCCAAGGATTTTCCATTTTTGGCAATCCAATACTAGACATATCCGCATCAAATTCTTCTCCAATATTGGGCATAATCTTAATTATTCTACCATTTTCGTCAAGTAGATTTGCGGTATATTTAATGCCGTTAGCAGTATTAATAGCTATAAATCCGATACTTCTGTTATTTTTATATGGTATCAGACAATTGTAAGGTGTTGTTGATATATTATCATTAGCAGTACCACAAAAAATAAAATTTGTTAAACTTTTATTGGAGGAAGTGATAATTTTCCATTTACATTCATACTCAAGTAATGATATCGCTTGTCCAGCTTTTAGCTCGCTTAACATTGATGCGAATGATTGTTGGACATATGTTTTATTTTCACTAAATGGCAAACCATTACCATATTCGTGAGGAATAATAGTATCTCCTTTGATGTTTATATAACCGTATAACGGTTCAGGTTTATCATCTTCATTTCGATTTAAAGCCAATCCGCAGTTAAAATTAAACTTATTCAGATAATCAATCACTTTATCCTTATTGTCTCTAAATATATATGTGTCTGGTTTTAGGGTAAAATCATTTTTGAAGATTTTTTTATTACGATGATTAATGTAATTATACTTATAACGGAATTTTTCCAAATCATTTGTAAATAAAGTGTCTATAACGACTAATGCAATCCCTTCGTTAAAATCTGTAGCATACATATAGCTGGGAGGGATTACCTCTTCCCCAAACTCATTAATGAATCCGAATTTTGCATCTACTTCAATCTTATACAATTGTTCATCCAAATTTGATTTCATCGAACACGATTGTATAATAAGCCCCAATAAAATAAATATATATTTTTTCATAATATTTTGTTGATAGTTAATGAATTTGCGTCCAATAAAATTCTTATTCAAATATACTAGCAATGCCAGATACTACTAGTCCAATCAATGCTATCACAATTATGGTTGCTATTGAGTTGATTACCACTTGCAAAATTAGACCTCCATAACTGTTGGATGATAAAATTGTCTGCCCTCTTTTGTTAATTAGTCTGTGTTCTGTTTTGTGCCTACTCTCTCCACAATCTACTATCGTGTATGTTGGTAACTCGCGTTTGCATTTTCCCATTAAACGATATAATTCTCCGACTTCGGGATCTATGCTAGCTAAATCTACCATTGGATTGCGTCGTTCAATTTTTAAAATAGGATTTTTAATTGATAATTGAGAATTATCAATAGTTGGTTTAATGTTCCCATTTTCGTCTAGTTCCTCGCACATTCTTCGTACTGGACAATCAAAACAAGGTAGGCTTCTACCACCATTGTATGGCTTGATTTCAAAAATTCTATTAAACATAGTGCTTGTAATATTTTTACTACCCGCACCTCGATAGTGATTTATAAAAAAAAGAAAGCGTGGTGCTGAAAACTTATTTTAGTTGGATAGGCTCTGGTAAACCCGCGAATGTAAAATAAGCAACAGCCCACGCCAAGCCCATATAGGGGATGACGCGAGAAGATGTCTGCCTATTCTCCATTCTAAATTTACCAGATTTATCCAACGAGAATAAACTTACACTTTCCGTGTAAAAAATCAATATGTTGCTACAAATTTAGAAAACAATAACGAGAAATACAAAATAATTGGCGCACAAAAAAAGGAGTCTGCGTGTGCAAACTCCCTTAGATATGGAATAGAGAAACAATTACTTCTTCAAATACTTATCCAGCCAGCCGAAGAACTCGCGGTTCCAGACGATTGAGTTTTGTGGCTTGAAGACCTGGTGTGCCTCGTTCTCGAACTCGACCAAGCGGGCATCGACACCCTTCAAGCGCGCTGCGGTGAAGGCCTGCAACGACTGCGTGTAGGGGATGCGGAAGTCGTACTCGCCCGTGATAATAAGTATAGGTGTGTCCCACTTATCGACAAACTTGTGAGGAGAGTTGGCATAAGAGCGCTGCGCGATGCGGTTCGACTTATCCCAATAGTTGCCACCGTAGTCGTGGTTGATGAAGAAGAGCTCCTCGGTCTCGCCATACATCGACTCGAAGTTGAAGATTCCGCAGTGCGAGATAAAGGCCTTGAAGCGGCCTTCGTGGTGCCCCGCCAGGAAGTAAACCGAGTAGCCTCCGTAAGATGCGCCCACGCAACCCATGTGGTCGGTGTCGCACCAAGGCTCCTTAGCTACCTGGTCAATGGCAGCAAGGTAGTCCTGTATGTTCTGACCCGCGTAGTCGCCCGAAATCTGCTCACGCCACTCGCTGCCGAAGGATGGGCAGCCACGGCGGTTAGGCGCAACGACAACGTAGCCCTGCGCAGCCATAAGTTGGAAGTTCCAGCGGTAGCTCCAACCCTGCGACACGACGCTCTGAGGGCCTCCCTCGCAGTAGAGCAGGGTAGGATACTTCTTTGTTGGGTCGAAGTCGGGTGGCAGGATAACCCAGGTGAGCATCTTCTTGCCGTCGGTGGTCGTAATCCAACGCTTCTGCACCTCGCCCATCTTTACATTGTCGTAAACGTGTGAGTTGATATGCGAGAGCTGTGTGAGTGCACCATCCGAGAGGTTTACCTCAAAGAGCTCCTTGTCGTGATTCAGAGTCATAAGCGTTGCAAGGCACCTGTCGCCCGCAATACTCATTGAGGCGATGTCGTGGTCACCCGTAGTGATGACCTCCACCTGAGCACTCTCAACGCCCACCTTGCACACCTGCTGCGTGCCCTCGATGGCCGAGAGGAAGTAGATTGTTGAGTTATCTTTCCAGATGACATTCTGTGCGCTGTGGTCAAAGTCGGGGGTAATATCCCTGCGCTCCTGACTCTTCACGTCGTAGATAAACAGGCGGTCCTTGTCGGACTCATAGCCCGGAGTAGCCATCGAGCAGAAGGCAAGCAGGCTGTCGTCGGGTGACCATACGGGGTAGCGGTCGTAGCCCACGAACTCCATAATGCGCATACCCCTGCTTGAAAGCAGCTTGTTGATGTTCAGGGTCGAGCCATCCTCGGTAGAGTAGATGAAGATGTCGGAGTCGGTAGATACGGCATACTCGGCACCGGTGAGTGGCTTGCAGGTGTAGGCAAGCAGCTTGCCGTTGTTGCTCCACGCAATCTCGGCAGTGTCGAAATAGGGCGCCAGAGGTGCATCCCACGCCGCCTCGGCGCCGATGATGTCCTTGTCGTTGGCAAGGCCGTCGGGGGTAAGGTCGGCAACGAAGATGTGGCTGTAATCGCCCTCATCCCAATAGTCCCAGTGGCGAGCCATAAGGTCGTCGTAGATGCGTGCCTTAGACTTGTCCATATCCTTGTAGATGTCCGATGACTTGGTGTCGGTGGCGTGTACCTTCTTAACGTAGAAGAGCTTGTCGCCCGTGGGGGCTACGCCATAGCCCTCGATGCCACCCTCGATGTCGGTAATCTGCTTTACCGCGCCGCCCTCGGCATTCATCTGCCACAGCTGAGCCGAGCCGCTGCGGTTGGATGTAAAGTAGATGCTCTTGCCATCGGCACTCCACTGAGGGTCGGAGTTTGACGAGGTGTTGTTCGTCAGGCAAAGCTCCTCGCCTGAGCTCATATCGCGAAGATAAATCTGCGTGAGGCCCTTGTTTTCTGCCATATTGTAACGGGTGACGGCATAGAGAGCCTTGCCGCCATCGGGTGAAAGCGAGGCTGAGCCCAGACGCCCCATCTTCCACATAACGGGTGGAGTAAGGCGTGCCTCGGCGATTTCGTCGGCTGTTAATGAGTTGTTGATGTCAAGTGTTGCGGGCTTCTCATTTATGCACGAAGCCAGCGTCATAGCGGCAATAGCCATAATAAAAGATAATTTTTTCATGTTATTATATCGGGTTTTAACTTCAATTTCGTATTTTTGTACGAGTAAACTACTACATAAATGAAACACCGCGTATCAAAACCAATACCAGCAGACTCTTCGAGCATTGTTGCCCGCCGCGACCTGCTGCCCATTGAGAGTGATGGAAGCATATCGGTATCGTTTGGCGAGCGCGAACTGCTCTTTACAAACAATCTTCCCGAAGGGTGGATTGAGTATCCCTGCGCCGAGCTATCGGGTATTTCACGAGCGAAGATAATGAATTTTCTCGACACTTACAAACGTGTGGCTGTATGTTCCTCTGATGCTTGGCAGTCGTTCCTCGGGTTTGCGTCACAATTCGTGTGGGTTGAGGCTGCCGGAGGTGTTGTGGAGAATAGCCGTCGGGAGGTGGTTATGATACGTCGCAACGAGCGCTGGGACCTGCCCAAAGGCCATCGCGAGCAAGGCGAGGAGTTTGCAGCGTGTGCAGCACGCGAAGCTGAGGAGGAGACCGGGGTAAGTGTTGGCGAGGTTGGCCCGATGTTGGCAACAACATTGCACGCGTATAACCTGTATGGCAAGTGGGAGTTGAAACTGACCGTCTGGTACGCTATGCGTGGCGAGGCAGAGGCGTTGCAGCCTCAGCGCGAGGAGGGTATCATCTGCGCCGAGTGGATTGGCAGAGAGCAGATACGCGAAAAAATAAAGAGATCGTTCCCCACAATTCAGCGGGTGTTTGATGCGTTTTTAAGATAAACTGAACAATATGGTCAAGATATTATGGGTAGATGATGAGGTGGAGTTACTGAAACCCCACGTTCTCTTTCTTCAAGGCAAGGGCTACGAGGTCGATACGTGCAATAATGGATACGATGCTATCGATATGGTGCGTGCAACGGCGTACGACCTTATAATCCTGGATGAAATGATGCCCGGAATGACAGGCTTGGAGACCCTGCCTCTGATAAAGGAGGTGCGACCCACAACGCCCGTGATTATGGTCACAAAGAGTGAGGAGGAGAACATTATGGACAAGGCCATAGGCTCGAAGATTGCCGACTACATCATCAAGCCTGTGAATCCTAACCAGGTGCTGCTGTCGATAAAGAAGAATGTACACTCGCAACAACTCGTTACCGAGCAGACCACAGCCGACTACCGAGCCGAGTTCGGGCGTATATCGTCAATGTGCCAGATGGCATCGTCGTTTGCGGCGTGGAGTGCCCTGTATCGTAAGATTACGGGTTGGGAGATAGAGCTCTCGTCATCATCCGACCAAAGCATCAAGGAGGTGCTGGCGTACCAGAAGAGTGAGGCAAACCAGGAGTTCTGCAAGTTTGTACGTCGCAACTACTACGATTGGATAAACAAGCGCGTGGCAGAGGAGGAGATTCCCGTAATGTCGCATACGCTTATGCGTAAGAAGATATTTCCCGAGGTGGACAAGCACTCAAAGACTACGCTGCTGCTCATTGATAACTTCCGTTATGATCAGTGGCGTGCGATAAGTTCGCTGCTCAGAGGCTATTACGATGTCGATGTTGATGATCTGTACTGTGCCATTCTGCCTACGGCAACGCAGTATGCCCGCAATGCCATCTTTGCAGGTCTGATGCCGCTGGCCATAGATAAACTTATGCCCAACAAGTGGCTTAATGACAACGAGGAGGGCGGTAAAAATCAGTATGAGGATGAGTTTCTGCGCCGTCAGATGCAGACGTGCGGCAAGAACTATAAGTGGACTTTCGATAAGCTGGTACGTCCCGAGGCGGGTAGAAAACTTATAGATAACATAAATCGTATATATGACGCCGACTTCTCGGTTATTGTGTATAATTTCCTCGATATCCTATCGCACGCCCGCACTGAGACAGACATCATAAGGGAGCTGACCGAAGATGAGGCTTCGTTCCGCTCGCTGACGCGTTCGTGGTTCGAGCATTCGGAGTTATACACCATACTCAAACTACTCTCGGAGCGTGGGCATACCGTAATCATAACCTCCGACCACGGAACAATTCGTGTGGATAACCCCGTGAAGGTCACGGGCGACCGTGAGACATCGCCCAACCTGCGTTACAAGACGGGTCGCAACCTCCAATACAATGCACGCGAGGTGTATGAGGTTACGCGTCCTGAGGATATTCAGCTGCCACGCATAAACCTCTCGTCAAGTTATATTTTTGCGTACAACTCGGATTTTCTGGTATATAACAACGACGCGAATAAGTTTATACGATACTACCGCAACACCTTCCAGCACGGAGGTATATCGATGGAGGAGATGCTGGTGCCATACATTGTGTTAAAACCCAAAAAATAGGATATTATGAAGAGAATAGAGATAGACTCACAGTCGGAGTTGGATGGCGTTGCTGAGTTAATTATCGAGTCGCTCGATGGGCGTGACGTGGTGTTGTTCAGGGGCGGTATGGGTGCAGGCAAGACAACGCTCATAAGCCGCATAGTTGCCCTGCTGGGAGCACAGGACACCGTAACATCACCAACATTTGCACTGGTAAATCAGTATGAGGGCACAGAGCGACGTATATACCACTTCGATTTCTACCGCATAGAGCGCATCGAGGAGGTTTTTGATTTCGGATATGAAGAGTACTTCTACTCAGGCGACCTGTGCCTTGTGGAGTGGCCAGAAAAGATTGAGGCGCTGATTCCTGACGATGCTATGGTGGTGCGGATTGAGGTAACGGGCGAACAGAGCAGAGCCTTCGAAATAGAGTAAAGTGAGTGAAAATATTTGTGTAGCAGGCTCTTTATTTGCGTGGGTCTGCTTTTTTTATTACATTTGCACGCAATTAAAACTATTGCTAACAATTATAAGACAGACTATTATGAAGGTAAAAAAAATATTTTTGACGCTACTCGCGCTTTGTGCGTCAGTTATGACATTTGCTCAGCCTTTGGACCCCATTATTTTGAACCCCATTATGTGGAGTAGTTCGGTTGAGAAGATTTCGGACGATGAGTACAAAATCACCTATAAGGCCTCGATAGAGCGCGGTTGGCATATCTATGATATGGGCCCATACGAGGGTGGCCCTATGGCGACGACGTTTACCTTTGAGCCTTCGGCAGAGTACGAGTTGGTGGGAGGTATGGAGGTTAATGGTGAGCTGAAACGCCATCATGACAAGAACTTCAATATGGAGATAGGTTACTACGAGGGTGAGGTTACATTCAGCCAGGTGGTAAAGAGCTCGGCGGCGACAATCGTCGCTACGGTCGATTATATGGTCTGCAACGATAGCAACTGCACAATAGGTGATTTTGAGTTTAAGAACAAGGTGGGTGAGGGCGCTGCTACCCCAAAGGCGGAGGTTACCTCTGCCGAGGCTGCACCCGCAGCAGAGGCAGGCAAGGGTGGCTCAATATGGGGCTACATACTCAGCGCTGTGGGCTGGGCATTGATAGCATTGCTTACGCCTTGCGTCTTTCCAATGATTCCTATGACCGTATCATTTTTCTTGAAAGGGTCGGGTAGCGTGGCTCAGGGTCGTTTCCGTGCGTTGATGTATGGTTTGTTTATTGTGCTACTTTATACTCTGCCAATCGGCTTTATCATAATGCTTACCTGGTTAATTGGAGGCGATGCCGTGACAGCTGATATATTTAATTGGCTCTCAACGCATTGGTTGCCAAATATCATCTTCTTTGTGGTATTTATGGTCTTTGCAGCATCGTTCTTTGGTGCTTTTGAGATTGTTCTGCCCGAGAAGATGGTTAATGACAGCGACGCCAAGGCTGACAAGGGTGGCTTGGCAGGTATATTTTTTATGGCACTTACGCTGGTGCTTGTATCGTTCTCGTGCACAGGTCCAATCATAGGTTCGGCGCTGATACAATCGACATCGGGCGAGGTGTGGACTCCTATTATCACGATGTTTGCCTTCTCGGTGGTCTTTGCCCTGCCTTTCACGCTGTTTGCCCTGTTCCCATCGTGGCTTAAACAGTTGCCAAAGAGCGGTGGCTGGCTTAACTCGGTAAAGGTTGTTCTGGGCTTTGTGGAGCTGGCTCTGGGCTTGAAGTTTTTGAGTGTGGCAGACCAGACTTACCATTGGGGCTTGCTCGACCGTGAGGTGTATCTTGCCATATGGATTGCAATATTCTTCCTGCTGGGTATGTACCTGCTGGGTAAGTTGAAGTTCAAGCACGACAGCGATATGCAGTATCTGTCGGTTACACGTCTTGCGCTGGCTATTGCATCGTTTGCCTTTGTGGTCTATATGCTGCCCGGAATGTGGGGCGCACCACTGCGTGCCTTGTCGGGATATCTGCCACCTATGCAGACTCAGGACTTTGTTATGGGCGCAGGCTCGGCGGTTGCGGCATCAGATGCCAAGAAGCCGGACGTCAAGTATGGTGATGTGCTGGAACTTCCCCACGGCTTGGAGGGCTTCTTCGACTTGGAGGAGGCCAAGGCGTATGCCAAGAAGGTGGATAAGCCCATATTCTTTGACTTTACGGGTCACGGATGCGTGAACTGCCGCGAGATGGAGTCAAGAGTGTGGTCTGACCCTCGCGTGCTGGATATTCTGCGAAACGAGTATGTGATAGTGGCTCTCTATGCCGATGATAAACTTACGGTGGATGAGCAGGACTGGGTTACGACCGAGTCGGGCAAGGTGTTAAAGACGCTGGGTAAGATAAACTCGTATTATGCGTTAAAGACCTACGGCGTGAATGCACAACCCTACTATGTGCTCATCGACAAGGAGGGTCGCACAATGGCTGACCGCAGCTACGATTTGGATGTCGAGGGTTTTATAGCCTTCCTGCAAAAGGGCGTTGAGACTTACAAGGCTAATAAGTAACAGATATAAAACCAAGGAGTTATGGGTTTGGAAAAATATGAATCAAAACAGCAGCAGATATTAAAGCCTGCATCGCGTATATTCCCCTTTATCAGCCGTCTGGATATGCTGACACCGGCGCTTCAAGATAAGGTCGAGGAGTGGTCGGCAACCGAGGATACCTGCTCCTTCAAGGTCAAGGGCTTTACCGTAGTCCTGCGCATTGAGGAGAGGGTTGAGAATAAGCACGTTAAGGTTACGGGAGACCCCGCGAGCGGCGTGCCCGTAGATTTCTCGTTCTGGATTCAGCTGCACGAGGTGTCGGAGACAGATACGCGTATCCGTATGGTGTTGCACGCCGAGCTGAATATGATGATGAAGATGATGATAGGCTCGAAGATTCAGGGTGGACTGGATAAGGCGGTTGAGGGCTTGGCTATGGCTTTCAATCAGATACCTTAGTTTAGCCGTTGAGGGCTATGTTTTTGGTTTGTTTTGTGTTAATGCAAATAAAAGAGAAAAAAAAGTCAGTTTTAATTTGCTAATCGTCAAAAATGTAGTACATTTGCAGACCCAAAGTAATAAAATGTTTAACAACAAATAGTGTATTATCATGACTAAGGCAGACATCGTAAACGAGATTTCGAAGGACCTGGGCGTTGAGAAACGTATGGTTCAGGAGATCGTTGATGCTTTTATGGAGAGTGTTCGTACCTCTCTTAGCGAAAACAATAATGTTTATCTCCGCGGCTTCGGAAGTTTTATTATTAAGAAGCGTGCTACAAAGGTTGCTCGTAATATTTCAAAGAATACTACAATCACCATCCCTGAGCATAACATTCCTGCATTTAAGCCAGCAAAGAGCTTTGCAGCAAAGGTAAAGTAAACACAATATTCTAAAATCATACAATTATGCCAAACGGAAAGAAGCACAAGCGTCATAAGATGGCTACGCACAAGCGTAAGAAGCGTCTGCGCAAGAACCGTCATAAGAAGAAGTAGTGGCGGAGCTAATTTATTAGCACATAGGTAAGATAAAAGCTAAGGAGTCGGTTTATCTGCTCTTTAGCTTTGCCTATTTTTTAACGTATAATAATTTTAAGATGAATCGAGAGTTAGTAATAAATGTAACCCAGAGCGAAATATCAATAGCTTTATGTGAAGATAAAGTGCTGGTTGAGCTCAGTAAGGAGCAGTGTCAGACGGGCTTTTCCGTTGGTGACATCTACCTTGGCAGGGTGCGTAAGATTATGCCGGGGCTGAATGCCGCCTTCGTGAACATAGGTCACGAGAAGGATGCGTTCATCCACTACCTCGATTTGGGAAGTCAGTTTTCGTCGCTGCAACGTGTTGTGGACTCCATGCAGCCGGGCAAGCGTCCCGTGAAGGTGGAGGCCATGAAGTTGGAGCCAAGCATTGAGAAGCAGGGCAAGCTGGCATCATACCTGCAAGTGGGGCAGACTATTATGGTGCAGGTTGCCAAGGAGGCTATCTCGACTAAGGGTCCTCGCCTTACGGCCGATATATCGCTGGCGGGGCGTAATGTGGTGTTGGTACCCTTCTCGACAAAGATATCAATCTCGCAAAAGATTCGTTCAAACGAGACTAAAAAGCGTCTGCGCCGCATTGCCGCAGCCGTTCTTCCCAAAAATTTTGGTGTAATTATACGCACAGCCGCCGCTGAGGCGCAAGATTGCGACATAGAGCAGGATATTCTCTCACTCGTAAGCCGTTGGAATAAGGCTGTGGGTAATATCCGCAAGAATCAGGCTCCCGCTCTTTTGATGAGCGAGATGAGTAGAGCCAATACCATAATCCGTGACACGCTCAATTCGACCTTCTCGCAAATTACGGTCGATGACGAGACAATGTATCACGAGATTAAAAACTATATTCAGGTAATAGACCCCCAGTTGGAGAAGATAGTGAAGCTATACCGCGGTACGGTGCCCATCTTCGACAACTTTGATATATCAAAACAGATTAAATCGCTCTTTGCCAAGTATGTGTCGTTGAAGCGAGGTGCTTACCTCATCATCGAGCATACAGAGGCAATGAACGTCATTGATGTCAATTCGGGTAACCGCACCAAGGCCGAGGTAAATCAGGAGGAGACGGCTATGGAGGTGAACCTCGCTGCGGCGAAGGAGATTGCACGCCAGTTGCGCCTGCGCGACCTGGGCGGTATTGTCATCATCGACTTCATAGACCTGCACAAGGCACAAAACCGTCAGCTGCTGTACGAGGAGATGCGTAAGCTGATGTCAACCGACAAGGCCAAGCACACCATCCTGCCACTTACCAAGTTCGGTCTGATGCAAATCACGCGTCAGAGGGTACGCCCCGTGGCTGTGGAGGATGTTACCGATGTGTGTCCTACCTGTAATGGCACGGGGCGCATTGAGCCTACGGTGCTGCTGGACAAAAAGATTGAGAATCAGGTGCAGTTCCTCTCCAAGGATAGGGGCGTGAGGTACTTGCGTCTGCGCGTGAGTCCTTATGTGGCAGCCTATTTGAAGCAGGGCTTTATGTCGCTGCGTATGAAGTGGATGCTCAGGTATGGGGTCTATATTGATATTGTGGCAGACCAGAGCCTGGGTATGGTTGATGTCAAATACCTTGACAAGCGCAGCCTTGCCTTGATTGAGGATTAGGGTAATTCGATAAGAGAAAATCTCTCATATTTTGGAGAAGATAGAGAATATTCTGCAAAGGGTTGAGGACTCAAAGTCGTTTAACACTCTGTTGAAGAGCCTAAAAAACGAGAGCGCTACCGTCCATCTTGAAAATTTGGTCGGCGGGGCTCTTTCGTTGTATTCTGCGGCGTATATACGCAAGCGCGGCGGTGTGCACATCTTCGTTGCAGAGGATAGGGATGCCGCAGCCTATCTGCTCAACGACTTCTATGCTCTGCTGAGTGAGGAGCAGGTTTGCTTCTTCCCGACCTCCTACAAGCGTTCGATACTCTACGGCAAGGAGGATGCGCAGGGCTTGGTGCAGCGTACAAATACACTCAATGCACTGCGACATAATGAGGGTAAGTATCTTGTAATATGCACATACCCCGACGCTCTTGCCGAGCGTGTAGCCGACGAAGGTGCATTGTCGGCACAGGCTATCGCGATAAGTGTCGGCGATGAGGTGAAGATTGCCGATTTGGAGCAGAAATTGCAGGCGAGGGGCTTTCAGCAGGTTGATTTTGTATATGAGCCGGGTCAGTACTCGGTGCGTGGAGGTATTGTCGATGTCTTTTCATTTTCGGAGAGCCGTCCTTTCAGATTTGATTTCTTTGGCGACGAGATAGACTCCATACGAAGGTTCAATATTTCGAGCCAGCTCTCGCACGAAAAGGCCGACAGGGTGGAGATAATCCCTAACCTTAACTCGTCGGCAATGGAGAAGGTGTCGCTGATGAAGTTCGCAGGTGACGCCACTTGCTGGTTTTACGATGCCGACTATGTGCTACGCAGGGTGAATGATTTGCGCCGCAGGGTGCTTGGCGAGATGGAGAGCCCTGCTGAGATTGATACGCTGATGAATAGCCGCCGCATACTGCTTGACGATATGGAGGGTATGCGCTTGTGTCTGCTGAGGGATAACCTCTCGGAGCGCGTAGCCGATAGCATTGTGACGTTTGCCACTACACCGCAGCCCAAGTTTAACAAGCAGTATGATGTGCTTGCCGACGACCTTGCGGATGCTGCGGCAAAGGGTTATGAATGTTATATCTTGTCGGAGAGCAAGACGCAGATTGAGCGACTGGATAATATCCTGCATCAACTTAAACGTGGCAATGTGGAGTTTGACTCCATACCCATAACCCTGCACGAAGGCTTTGTCGATGCAGCCTTGAAGATGTGCCTGTACACCGACCACCAAATCTTCGACCGCTACCGCCGTTATCGCATCAATGGCGAGATAAAGCGTGACGAGCAGATGACCGTGGCGGAGCTCAACGCCCTGAAACTTGGCGATTATGTGGTGCATATAGACCACGGCGTAGGTCGCTTCGGCGGCTTGGTCAAGGTAAACGAGGGCGGAAAGATACACGAGGCGATAAAGCTTGTCTATAAGGATAATGATGTGCTCTTTGTCAATGTGCATTCGTTGCATCGCATATCGCGATATAAGAGCGGTGATGCCGAGGCGCCCAAGATTTATAAGTTGGGTAATGGTGCTTGGCAGAAGCTGAAAAGCGCTACAAAGAGGGCTGTGAAGGATATCTCACGCGAGCTCATTGCCTTGTATGCCAAGCGTAAGGCGAGTGCGGGCTTTGCCTTTTCGGCAGATAGTTACCTGCAACACGAGATGGAGGCGTCGTTCCAGTGGGAGGAGACTGCCGACCAGCAGGCGACCATTGAGGCAGTGAAGAGGGATATGGAGTCGTCTCAGCCGATGGATAGGTTGGTGTGTGGCGATGTGGGCTTCGGTAAGACCGAGGTAGCCATACGCGCAGCGTTCAAGGCTGCGGTGGATGGCAAGCAGGTGGCGGTGCTGGTGCCTACAACCATCTTGGCTCTGCAACACTACCGCTCATTTATGGAGCGCCTGAGAGATTTTCCCGTGAGGGTGGAGTATATCAACCGCTCGAAGACTGCCAAGCAGGTGCGTGAGATTGCCGAGGACCTGGCTGCGGGCAAGATTGATATATTGATTGGCACGCACAAGATGCTGGGCAAGCAGATTCGTTTCCGCGACCTGGGTCTGCTCATCATTGACGAGGAGCAGAAGTTTGGCGTTGCAGCCAAGGAGAAACTTACGCAGATGAGCGTAAATGTCGATACGCTCACCCTGACGGCTACGCCTATACCTCGCACGTTGCAGTTCTCGCTTATGGGCTCACGCGACTTGTCGGTGATATCCACAGCTCCTGCCAATCGTCAGCCTATAGTTACCGAGTCGCACACATTCTCTGAGGAGATTTTACGCGATGCCATAGAGGAGGAGCTGGCGCGTGGCGGTCAGGTCTATTTTGTACATAACAGGGTTGAAGATTTGATGACCTTGCAGGGTGTGATTTCGCGCATCTGTCCCAAGGCCCGTGTGGCTGTGGGGCACGGCAAGATGCCTGCCGAGAAGATGGAGCGACTGATAATGGACTTTATCTATGGCGAGTTTGATGTGTTGCTGGCTACGACCATCGTCGAGAGCGGAATAGACATCCCGAATGCCAATACGATAATCATCAACAACGCCCACTACTACGGTCTTAGTGACCTGCACCAGCTGCGTGGTCGTGTGGGGCGTTCAAATCGCAAGGCGTACTGCTACCTCATCACCCCTGCCGATGAGTTGCTCTCGCAGGATGCACGCCGCAGGCTGCGAGCCATTGAGGAGTTCTCAGACCTGGGTTCAGGCTTTAATATCGCTATGCAGGATTTGGATATCCGTGGTGCGGGAAATCTGTTGGGCGCCGAGCAGAGCGGCTTTATAGCCGATATAGGTTATGAGACCTATCAAAAGATTATGCGTCAGGCTATTGCCGAGTTGCGAGCCGAGGGCTTGGATGTTGCGGGCCTGAGTGAGAATGAGGCTGAGACATTGAAGGAGCAGAACTTCATTGACGATGCTGTGATTGATATTGAGATGCTGGCGGAGTTGCCCGACAGTTATGTGCGACAGCCGGCCGAGAAGATAAAACTGTACCGAGAACTGGACTCACTCTCCCGCGAGGAGGATTTGCTGGCATTTGAGGGGCGTTTGGTGGACCGTTTTGGTGCTCTGCCTGAGGCGGCAAAGGAGTTGTTGAATGTGGTGCGCCTGCGCTGGGAGGCTGTAAGACTTGGTATGGA
Source organism: Alistipes sp. (assembly GCA_045603645.1). Taxonomy (GTDB): domain Bacteria; phylum Bacteroidota; class Bacteroidia; order Bacteroidales; family Rikenellaceae; genus Alistipes. Next base: position 74,598 of record JAZUMN010000084.1, read on the forward strand.
ACGTGTGAAGGTGAAGAACGGATTGATGATTGTGCAGTTCGTCGGCGATGAAAATTCACCATACTACAAGAGCGAAGTGTTTATGACACTGCTTAAAAAGATTACTGCGCAGCCTGACCGTTTTGTCCTCAAACAGCGCAATAATCGCCTGGCTATGACCGTTAGAAGAGTAGCAGGCATCGCCGAAGCAGTGTCGGTGCTGAGAACCCTATAAGCCCAAATGAAGATGAATCTGATAGTAGATATTGGCAATACGTTTATCAAGGCGGCGGTGGCGGATGGCGATAAAGTGCTTGATGTGCAGCGTTTTGTGACGTTGGAGGAGATGAAGACAGCGGGCTTTGTTGAGGCTTATGTCCCCATTTGCAGGGCTATTGTTGCCTCGACCTCGGTCGATACCTTAGCGGTGGCGGAGTGGTTGCGTGGCCTGGGTATTGAAACTCTTGAAATGACACAATCTACCCCTGTGCCAATTGGGAACAGTTACCAGACTCCTCAGACGTTGGGTGTGGACCGTCTGGCGGCGGCTGTGGGAGCCGTGAGTGAGGTTGGCGAGAATTGTCTTATAGTGGATTTTGGCTCGGCAATAACGATAGACCTGGTCGAGGGTGGAGTCTTTCGCGGAGGTAATATATCGCCCGGAGTCGGTATGCGTTTTCAGGCGTTGCACGACTATACCAGACGTCTGCCCGAATGTCTGCCTACGGACGAGGTCCTGGAGCTCGGCGTATCCACCTTTTCTGCCATCGAGCAGGGCGTTATGCAGGGCATAGTGAACGAGATTGAGGGCTATATATCGTATTTTTATGCAAGAAATGTAAAATTATCGCTAATTTTTACGGGTGGAGACGCAAAATTCTTTGTTAAAAGAATTAAAAATGCGATATTTGCAAAATGTGATTTGGTAATCTGCGGATTGAACAGAATTTTAGAGTACAATGCAAGGCGTGAGTAAGAGATTTTTTTATACGATTATAGCGGTTGTTATGTTGCTTCCATTGGGCGTAACAGCGCAGACTTTGACAAGTAGTGTAAATACCTACTCGCCATATTCGATGTATGGTTTGGGTGAGTTGTCTACACCCGGAACGACCATGCAGCGCTCGATGGGTGGTGTGGGTGCCGCAATGTTCTCGACAACGGAGGTAAATATGCTGAATCCCGCAGCATTTGCCAACACTCCACGCCAGAGCTTCCTGTTTAACTTCGAGATTGAGGGAGGTCACTTCCAGAACGAGCAGAATAAGTACTCCTCTGAGGCGATGTCGAAGGTCAAGACTGCGTATAACACGATAAATATACACAATATATCGTTCCAGATGCCACTGGCAGGTGGTGTGGGCTTAGGTTTCAGCCTCTCGCCATACAGTAGTGTCGGTTACTCGATGTATCGTGACGATATGACAATAGCAGGTCAGTCTGGCCGTTGGCGTTACGAGTATATGGGTGAGGGCGACATCACTGAGGTTAAGTTGGGTGTGGGCTGGGCTCCTGTAAAAAAGTTCTCGTTCGGTGCTTCGCTGATTTACTATTGGGGTAGCATTGACCGCAGTTACAAATCCACTTCAAAGGATATCATCACGGGTAGCGGAGAGTACTCATCAACAACAGGCCTGGATACATACGATGTGTCGCGCTTCAAGGCTCAGGTGGGTGTTATGTGGAACCCTATCTTAAAGACAGATAAGATTCTCTCGGTGGGTGCTACCTACGACCTGGGCGGAGCACTTAAACCCAAGATGAGCAAGAAGGTGTATGTTGATAATCTTCTGACCTCTGTCGTGCGAGAGGAGAATGAAGCATTGCCATTGCGAATACCTCAGCAATTGACGGTGGGCGTATTCTTCCAGAACTTGAAGATTAAGGTTGGCGCCGACTATGTATGGCAACGCTGGGGAGGCGATAACGACTCTGTTGTGGAGAATGAAACGAATGGTGTGAAGGTCGCCTACACCGATACCCACACAGTAAAGGTGGGCTTGCAGTACACTCCACGTCATACCGACGTGAGAAATTATATGAATCGTATGGCATACCGCATTGGAGCCCGTTATGGCGATTACTATCAGACCTATGGCGGAGAGAAGATTCAGCAGCTGGCCATCACGGCGGGTCTTGGCTTCCCTGTTCAGCTCTTTGGCCGCTCGTCGGTTGATTTGGGTATTGAGTATGGTGTGCGAGGTATGGGCGGCAAGACCATTATGGTTGATAATGCCAAGATAGGAATTGTCAAGCAGCAATACATAAAGTTCTCAATAGGGTTGAGTCTCTTTGGTGAGGATGAGTGGTTTATGATGCGTAAGTATAAATAGTGAAACGATAAATAAAATTAACATATAAAACGTAGTTAAAAATATGAAAAGTTTGAAACTGATTTTTGTAGTTGCCTTTGCTATTATGGGTGTTTCAGCAATGGCGCAGGAGATCAACTATGACGACCCACGATATGCAGTGTGGGGTGAAAATGCTACTGAGCGTCGTGACAATATGCTCAACAACCAATTTTTGAAGGAGGCTGTGGATAACAAGAACTTCTCGGCTGCTTCAAAGTATCTGAACGTGCTGCTTACAAAGTGCCCGGCAGCATCTCAGAACATCTACACCAATGGTGCTAAGTTGTACAAGAACCTTATCAACGCCGCCGACACAGACGAGGGTAAGAAGGTTTACATCGACTCGTTGATGTACCTTTACGATGTGCGTTTGAAGGCTTTTGCTTCACATAAGAAGTATGGTAAGGATTATATCCTTAACCGCAAGGCTCGTGAGTTCTATCAGTTCTACCCCGATGACAGGGCAGGTATCCGCAAGGTCTTTAAGGAGGCTGTTGATGCAAGCTTTGAGATGAAGGGTAAGTATAACTTGGAGCTTGTGTCTATCTACTTCTCGGAGGTTTGCACAGACTACCAGAATGACGAGGTTTGTGCCGAGGAGCTCATCGCAGCATACGATGCTTACTCGCCAGCATTTGATGGCGTAACTGAGGAGGCAGACATCGAACTCAAAAATCAGTTCGACACAGCCTTCGGTCAGAGTGGCGCTGCAAGTTGTGAGAACTTGGAGGCTCTCTTCTCAAAGAAGTTGGCTGATGCTCCCGAGGATGAGGCATTGCTCAGCCAGGCTGTGACACTGATGTCGCGTGCCAACTGTGATAGCGACTTCTTCTTCGCAACTGCCGAGAAGTATTATGCCGTGAAGCCTACATCGGAGACTGCGTTGTTCCTGGCTCAGGCTTTTCAGAATAAGAGCGAGTTCGAGAAGGCTATGAAGTACCTCTCTGAGGCTTTGGCTGCGGAGCAGGACGCTGCCGAGAAGGAGAAATTGTATATCCGCATCGGTCTTATCAGCGTTCAGACGAAGAACTACGCCGAGGCTGTGAAGGCTGCTAACGAGATTAAGGCTATCAATCCTGAGAATGGTTACGCATACTTCCTCCTGGGTCAGTGCTATGCGGCATCGGTCAATTGCTCGGAGTTGCAGTGCCAGGCTTGTTATTGGGCTGCTTACGATATGATGAACAAGGCACAGGCGTTGCTCGCTGCGGAGCCTGCTATTCAGGAGAGTGCCAAGAAGCTGGCTGCAAGTTTCCGCTCGGCATTCCCAACAAAGGAGGAGTGCTTCTTCAACGAGTTGCAGGAGAATACGACTTATGTCATCAAGCACGGCTTTGCCAATGGCGTAAGCACAACGGTTCGTTTTAGATAATTAAGCGATGTTGAAAAGTTCGCTCGTGAAATATATGGTGGTAGCACTCTCTTTTGTGGGGAGTGCTATCTTGCTATTCTCGTGCGAATCGACAAAACAGGTCGCGGACGACGCCAATTATGAGACCCTGATGACCGAGTATAGCGAGAATATGGCTATGACGATGTCGGAAAATGGTCAGAAGTCGTACCACTTTGAAACACCTCTGATTGAGGGTTATGCAATGGCCAAAGATCCTCATAAGGAGTTCCGCAAGGGTATTAAGATTACGATGTACGAGAAGGATTCGTTGCAGAGCTCTTCGGCGACACTCGTTGCCAACTACGCTATCTTCTACGAGGAGCGAAAGCTGTGGGAGGCCAAGGGCGATGTCAAGGTCGAGCAGACGGGCGGTCGTAAGCTCTTTACCTCGCAGCTCTTCTGGAATCAGGTGACACACACCATATACTCGAATGTTGATTGTAAGATTGTGCAGGGCGACCAGATATATCACTGCGAGGGCTTCGAGAGTGACGAGCAGATGAAGGAGTGGAGCTACCGCAAGGTTAAGGGTGTGACCTACTTCGAGGAGTCGGAGCTGCAAGGGGGTAACTCGGCTGCGGATGCAGACAAGGATGCGCAGCAGGGCGCTAAGGCAAAATAATTAAAAGTGAAGTTATGCTATCAACAGAATTGATAAACTCCTTGATACTGATATGTGTAATGTTGCTCTTGTCGGCATTCTTTTCGGGTATGGAGATAGCTTTTCTAAGTAGAAACCGTCTGCGTGAGGAGATTGACCGCAAGCAGAACGGTATGTTTGATTTTATAGCCCACATCTTTGAAAAGCATCAGGGGCAGTACATTACTACAATCCTTGTCGGCAACAATATATGTCTTGTAATCTACTCGCTCTATATGTCCATTATGCTCCACATAATCTTTGGAGCTTTGGGGTGGGATTCGCTGGCGGCGTCATCGGGCTCGTCGGTACTTATAGAGACCATAATATCTACCGTGGTGATACTCTTTACGGGAGAGTTTCTGCCAAAGTCAATCGTTAAGAATAACCCTAACTTCTATTACAGGTTCTTTTCGCCTGTAATCTACTTCTTTTATCTATTGCTCTATCCGATAGCGTTGCTGACGACATATATCTCTTATGGTATCTTGCGTCTGTTTGGCCGCAAGCCCGCAGGCGACAGCATCGACAACTCGTTCAACCGTGAGGATTTGATAAATCTGGTGGATAGCGGAACAGATACGGCAGACCAGCAGTCGGATGATGAGGAGATAAAACTCTTTCAGAATGCTCTGGACTTTGCTGATTTGAGGGTCAGGGATTGTATGGTGTCGCGTGTGGATGTCGAGGCAGTGGATGTCGAGACCTCGATTGAGGAGCTCACCAAGCGCTTTGTTGATAGTAAGTTCTCGCGTATATTTGTGTGGCGCGACAGCATAGACAACATACTGGGATATGTTAATTCAAAGAGTCTGTTCACCAACCCTGCCTCTATCGAGCAGGTTATGATGAAGGTGGAGTATGTCGCCGAGACACTGCCTTTGCAGACGTTGTTGCAGAACTTCATCAAGCGTAAGTCGAGCGTTGCTGTTGTCATCGATGAGTTTGGTGGCACGGCAGGCATTATCTCCATTGAGGATGTGTTGGAGCAGATTTTTGGCGAGATTGAGGATGAGCACGACGTTGAGGAGCGTGTGGAGAAGAAGGTAGGCGAGAATGAATATGTATTGTCGTGTCGTCTGGATGTAGAGTACCTCAATGAACGATATGGCTTCGGCTTGGAGGAGAGTGACGAGTACGACACACTTGCGGGATACATCATTTACAACTATGACGGCATACCCGCTGCGGGCACGGTTATTTCGACCGACAGGTTGGAGATAAAGGTGCTGAGAACCTCTCGCACCCGTGTTGATTTGGCGCGCGTTAAGCTGAGATAACAAAATTATAGCCAATAGTATGGCAAATTAGAATAATTTTACTATCTTTGGTGGCTCAAAATAACTATTTAGATTATACCCAAATAGATTTGATAAAGTAAAACAAATAAATTATGGCAAGTTTACACACATTAAGAACCAAGTATGGCGTCATATTGTCGGTTATTATCGTATTGGCGCTTTTGGCATTTATCATCTCATTAGGCCCTGAGATGGGATTTTTTGGTAGCCGTGACCCTAAGGTAGGCGTTATCGATGGCGAGAAGGTTACCTATATGGAGTACTTAAATGAGTACGAGACAGTTAAGACTAATATGGGCGCAGACGAGTCAACCGAGGAGGGGTCAGCTTATCTGGCAAACGCCACATGGCAGTCGCTCGTGGCTAAGCACTTCCTTATGCCTGGCTTTGAGAAGATGGGTCTGGTAGTTAGCGAGGCTGAGCGTATGTCAATGCTTGCAGGCGAGCACCCATCAGCAATCCTTACGCAGGCATTTGCCAATCCTCAGACAGGCGAGTATGATGCAGCTGCTATCTCATCATTCCTTTCTCAGATGAGTGGCAACCCTCAGTATCAGCAGATGTGGTCGTTCCTTAACTCTCAGGCTGTGCTTAATCGTCTGGCGGCAAAGTTCAATGGCTTGGTTAAGGCTGGTACATATGCAAATAAGTTGGAGGTGGCTCAGGGTGTAGCCTCAGCAAACGAGTTGCGCAATGGTCGCGTTGTTTTGTTGAACTACAACACCGTGGCTGACTCTTTGGCAACGGTATCTGATGCTGAGGTTAAGGCATACTACAACGCTCACAAGTCTCTCGATGAGTATAAGAAGCTCCCACGTCGCAGAATCTCTTACGTTGTATTTGATGTAGAGCCTACCGATGCCGATATGGAGGCTGTCGAGCAGAAGGCTCGCACTATGGGTGAGGAGTTTACCGCAGCAGCAGATGTACGCGCATTCGTGCGCAAGAATATGGGTGAGGTTGGTACAACTTACCTCTCGTCGGCTCAGCTTTCAGAGGGCGAGGCTGTGGTGCTTGGTGGCGCACAGTATGGTCCTGAGCTGGTGGCAAACGAGTGGGTTATGTCACGTCCTATCGCTACAATTATGGCTCCCGATTCACTCGGTCTGAGTCACATCGTATTGGCTCCTAAGGCGGCCGAGGCTGACAGCCTTTACACAGCATTGAAGCAGGGTGCTAACTTCGCTGAGGCAGCAGCTAAGCACTCTGTGTTTGCTCAGACAGCGCAGAACGGTGGCGATATGGGTGTTGCTCCATTCAGCGCACTGCCTGTTGAGATTGCCGAGCAGTTGGCATCAGCAAAGGTAGGTGACGTAGTGAAGATTGAGAATGCGGGTGGCATTCAGATTATAAAGGTTACACGTGCCGACAAGGCTCGCAAGCACGCATTGGTAGGTACTATCAAGCTCCCTGTTGAGGCCTCTTCGGCTACACGCCGTAACATCCACAATGTGGCAAGTGTATTCTCAGTTGATGGTAAGGGCTCACTCGATAACTTCAAGGCTGCTGCTGACGTGGCTGCTGTGACACCTCGTGTTGCAACTATCAATCAGGGTGAGCGCACAATTTCGGGCTTGCTTAACTCTCGTGAGGTTGCTCGTTGGGCTTATGGCGCTGAGGTAGGTGACTTGTCAGAGATTTTCACTGTTGATGGTGCTTACGTTGTGGCTATGCTCACCGAGATTGATAACAGCGAGTATGTACCTGTTGAGGAGGCTCAGTATGATATCTCTCGTAAGCTTTTGCGCGATAAGAAGTTCGCTATCTTGAAGGATAAGCTGGCAGGCGCTACAATCGAGGAGATTGCTCAGGCTAATGGTGTTGAGGTTGTAACATTCAACGAGTTGAAGTATAGCGACTATGGTGTAGGTTCATTCAGCTACGAGCCTGCTGTTGTGGGTGCTATTGCGGCTACTAAGCAGACAGGTGCTGTTTCTGCTCCTGTTAAGGGTGTTTCAGGCGTTGCTGTGTTCGTTGTGGATGGTATCACCGAGCAGGCAGAGCAGACTGCCGAGGCTGAGAAGGTGCGCAAGCAGGCATTCAACGAGACTATGGCGCAGCAGATGGCGGCTATGGCCTTGCAGCAGATGGTTGAGGTTGAGGACTTGCGTGGTCAGTACTTCTAACAGATGCATTTGAATTTACAGCGGGGCTGTCTAACTTTGGGTTAGCAGCCTCGTTTTTTTTGTTTGCAGAGGGGTGGTAGATATTGTAAATGTGCAAAAAAAGTGTAACTTGCAAGTGTGTTGTTTCGATATATATAATAATAGGTATAATATGAAAGCACTAAAAAGAGTTTTGATGCTGTCGTTGTCGCTGCTTAGCGTCAATGTCACAATGTCGCAGGTTGAGAGTGGACCACTGTCCATCAGCCGAGAGTATAACCCTACAAGCTGGGGCGATAATCATCTGCCCAAGGATAGCGGCTTGAAGCAGTCAAAGGAGTTTGGCGGTATAACCTTCACGGGGCGCTATGCTTCATATACTCAGGCCGATACGTGGTACCTGACGTATGGCTCCGATGGTGCTATGTATAGTTCATATACTGACGGCAGTGTGAATGGTCAGGCGGGCTGGACCCCAAACCCTCGCTGCGCCAAGGTTGTGGGCTACGACCCCCTGGATTTGAGGGTGAGTGTTGTGGGCAAGAGGCTTGTGCATAATGGCGAGAATGGCCCAGGTGGAAAGTTTAAGTTTGGCCGTTATCCTGCGGCGCAGCTTATCTACAACGATGTGTGGTACTATGGCACCTACCTGTTGGAGTGGGATGACTATTCGTTAGAGATAGCTAATCACGATTGGCAGGTGTTGCAGCCCTTCATAGGATTTAGAGTATCGGATGATTTTGGTAAGAACTGGTATGATAAAACCGAGCCTAATCGTCCTCTTTTGGAGAATGCGCACGATAAGTGGGTGAATGACTTTGATGTGGAGTTCAACCCCTGCGAGGTTATGATTGGCGCACCGCACTTTGTCGATTTCGGCGAGAACTTGGAGTATGCCCCCACCGATGAGGCTACCAACCGCAAGTGGGCATATATGGTGGCACACGGAGCCGATGCGGGCAGCACCCTTGCGCACAACACCTGGGTGTCGGGCGACAATGTTTATCTGTTGCGTATCCTGATGCCCGAGGGTGTGGATGTAGAGGAGAACTTTGACTATATGAACAACCCTGCAAATTGGCAGTACCTGGCAAAGGATGGCTCATATAAGTATTGGAATAGGAACAACCTGCAAGAGGTGTATGCCAACATAAAGCCTGTGGTTGATGCTACGGGTTACCTTGGCAATGTGGGGCTTACATACAATGCTCCGCTTAAAAAGTATATTATGACGTTGAGCCGTATGGGCTTGCGCGACTACTTCGATACGCTTATATTGGAGGCTGATGCCATTGATGGCGACTATCGCGTAGTTCAGTATATGAAGGGCTTTGCTACGGCATCTTATTTTATGAATATCCCTTCGCGTTTTATCTCCGATGACGGCAATACGATGTGGCTCTGCTACTCGTCAAACTATGATTGTAACAATGCTCCTGTGCCTAATATTGGAGGTTCGAGCTATGCCTTATGTCTCACGGAATTTACACTTGACAATACAAAGAAGGCCGCTGCGAGCAAGTACGAGGCCGAGGGTATGCGTCGCCTGGGTGGAGCTGTGATAAAGGTCGAGAAAGGCAACTCGAACGATGCTTCGATGGGTGGCATAATTCGCATAGGCGATGGCGTGGAGTTCCATTCCAAGAGCGAGGGTAATGCCCTTGCGGTGGTTACATCTGTGGGGTGTGCAGCGAAGCAGATGTCGCTATATGTGAACGATAAGTACAAGGGTAGGGTGGTGCTCTCGGCACCTCGCAATATGGCAGATATTGTGCTTAACTATCTGCCCGTGAAGGTGCGCTATGGCGACAAGGTAAGGCTCAGCCTCGAAGTTGACGATATGGAGTTCAACAGACGCTATGTCGAGCAGCGTGACCGTGCAATCAACATCGACTATGTTGTTGTGGATAGCATTACCCCTTGCCGGGCGCAGAACGCTGCGGGTACTTATACCGTTACAGCCGATAAGGCGTGTGAGCAGACTCTGCTTATCCGCTACAACTCGCTTGGCGAGGCAGCGCAGATGAACGTGCAGGTAAATGACAAGGAGTACAACCTCTCTGTGCCTGCTTTGAAGCGCGATGGCGTTGCGTGGGCTAAGGCTCTGAGGGTTAGTCTGCAAAGTGGCGAGAATAGCATTAAGATTACACCTGCGGGCGGAGTGAAGGTGCTTGACCTCTCGCTTGGCAATCATCACTTTGAGATGGCGGCCGGCATAAAGTTAAAGCCACAGGCTGATGGCAGCATCGATGCGTGTGATATGCTACTGAATGGTCTTGTGCCAATGACCGTGCACTCAGGATATACAGGCAAGGGCTTCGTGGCAGGTCTGGTAGCGTTGAATAAGGAGGCGAGGCTTGGCTGTGTGCCCGAGGTTGAGAGTGGCGACTACACTCTCGCCATCAGATACTCGGCAGGAGAGGTGCGCAATACCACACTTTCCGATAAGCGTCTGCTGCAACTCATCGTGGGCGACAAGGTTACCGTTGTTGAGTTCCCTTTGACCGACGACTGGAAGCAGTGGCGCGAAGTAACCATCCCCATTCATATTAACAAGGGCGATATGATTACCCTCAAAGCACATCGCAAGAAGGATACTGATGATTGTATTAATGTTGATAAATTTGTTTTGAAGTAGTATAACGGGGCTAATTTGTCGTTATGCTTGCCCTCAAAATGCTCATTTACGCCAAGTAAACTCCGCTTTTGAGTGCTGCGCAGGCCTAAAATTAGCCCCATTCTCCTACTTCAAAATGCGTGGTAACGGGGCTAATTTGTCGTTAAGTTTCTTTTGGTTGCTGTGCCATAGCATAGTGTGTGAGCACCCTCTGCTTATGGCTTAATCGCAACCTTACGCTTGCCCTCAAAATGCTCATTTACGCCGGGTAAACTCCGCTTGTTATACAATTAGCTCTATCTCCAATAAGACAGGAGGTAGGGCTATTTGCTTGTTTCATCAACTTAATAATCGTCAATAAGTGTCCATTTATTCTATTTCAAATGGCTCAAAAAGGTTTCTTTATAAAAAAATACAAGATAATATTGTAATTTATTGCATTTATGTTGGAATAAGAGGAGTTTTATGAGTAACTTTGTTTAGCAGAAAACAAGAAATCCTAAAATTATTAAGTGTAATGAATTTTATTTTAGAAGAGGAGCATGCGACAATTGTGAAGTATGTCGAGCCAAATTATGCGGGGATACAGTTACTCAATCTCTCGCGTTGTGCCATAGGATATGTTGTCCGTGGTACGAAGTATATCTACAATGGGGATTTGCGTTATGCCATTGCGCGTGGTGAGGTGTTTTACCTCGGTGTTGGTAATCATTATGTAGAGGATGTTCCCGACTCGGGACGCGACTTCGAGCAGATAATGGTGTACTACTCTCCGGAACTGTTGCAGAAGATATTGTTTAACCTGAATATGAGCTATTCGGTCAATATAGCCTCGTCGCACAGTTGTGAGCGCTGTCGCAATAACAACCACATATCTATGCCTTCGACACCTACGCTGCGCAACCTGTTCAACCACATGACAAGTTTTATGTATGAGGAGAACTTCATTCACGATGCTGCGGCAGAGAATATAAAGATGACAGAACTGATATACACCATCGTTGCAATGGATGATTGCTGTCTGCGCAGCAAGCTTCTGAGCAATGTTGATGCAGCGCACGACAGCTTCAAGCAGACCATATACGCTCACGTCTTTCACGACATATCAATCGAGGAGTTAGCCTCCATCTGTCACCGCTCACTCACCTCGTTTAAGAAGGAGTTCAAACGACACTTTATGATACCGCCACACCGCTGGTTCATACATCAGCGACTCATCAGGTCACGGCTACTGCTGGTATCTACATCAAAGTCTATATCCGAGATAGGTAACGAGTGTGCCTTTCCCAATACATCGCATTTTATTAAACTGTTCAAAAAGGAGTATGGTGCGACGCCTGCAATCTATCGTTCGCAGCACTCCACAATCTATGCTTCGGCTTTGCGACAAAGTACCGGGGAGCATACGCAGGAGGAGCTGTCTCAAATACAAAACTCGGCAGTATAGTTTGGGAAATGAGAATTTTTTAGCAATGCAGACTCAGGAATGATAAAATTTTGCGAAAAAGAGTGCTTTATTTTTGCACAAAAGAAAAATTATCTTATCTTTGTATAAGCAATGTGGGGCACCCCACAAATTCTCATTAACCTAACTAACCTAATTAAAGTGGTGACCGTTGTGAAACAGTCACCACTCTTCTTTTCGCTATCGGTTGCGGATGGTTAGTAAGCCGATAAACATTTATTTTTTGTTAAAGGCATTCATCGTCATATCGGCCCCCACGCATACAAACGACAGTATGGCGTCGCCAAAGATTTTCAGCCTGTCGGGCATAGCCTTCTGCTCATCATCGCTCCACTCGCCCAACACATAATCTACCTGATGTCCGCGAGCAAAGTCGCCACCCACACCAAAGCGCATACGGGCGTAGTCCTCACGCCCCAGCAGCTCCGAGATGTTTTTCAGACCATTATGCCCTCCGGCACTGCCCTTCTTGCGCATCCTCAGCTGCCCGAATGGCAGGGCTATGTCGTCGGATATAACGAGAAGCTTCTCGATAGGTACCTTCTCCTGCTCCATCCAGTAACGTACCGCCTTACCCGAGAGGTTCATATATGTCGAAGGTTTCAGCAAAATAATTTGTCGTCCCTTGTGGCGTACCGTTGCCGTAGAGCCATAACGGCCTGCCATAAAAGAGACGTTGGATGCCTCAGCTAAGGCATCCAACACTTTGAAACCTATGTTGTGACGGGTGTTGGCATACTCGGCGCCAATGTTACCCAATCCTACAACGAGGTATTTCATTCTCCCTTAAATTACTGCTGCGCACCAGCTGAACGAGTAGCACGAGTTACACGAACTGCGCACACGGCTGTTGTTGCAGGAGTGAGGAATGTAAGGTTCTCGAATTTGAGGTCGCCTACGAAGATTGACTGACCAACCTTCAAAGGAGTTACGTCAACTACGATCTCGTCTGGCAACTGATCTACCAAAGCCTTAACAACAAGCTTACGAGCTGAGAGAGCCAACTTACCACCAATCTTAACACCCTCGGCGTTACCTGTCAGACGTACAGGAATAGCGATAGCCACTGGCTTGCCCTCCTGAACACGGTAGAAGTCGATGTGGAGAATCTGCTCGCGTACTGGGTGGAACTGCACCTCACGCATAACTGCCTTCTCAACCTTGCCGTCGATGTTAATCTCAACAACGTAAGAGTTAGGAGTGTAAATCAAAGGCTTAACCTCCTTAGCCTCAACAGAGAATGCGATCTCCTCGCCACCACCATAGATAACGCAAGGAATCTGACCCTCGCGACGAATAGCCTTAGCGGCCTTCTTGCCGTACTCGGCACGCTTTACAGCGTTGATTGAAAGTGTTTTCATTGTTTTTTTTGTGTATTAAATTACTACCTGCGGCATTACTCAACTTGACGAAAACACACTCGTCAAATCCCATTATGCCTGAAATCGGCTGCAAATATACCCCATAAAATTCAAAAATCAAAATTTTCTGCTCCTACTTTGCTGTAAATGAGGTGGAAAGTTGGGGCTTTTGCGGCTTATGGCCTCAGTCCGCTGCCGCCTTGCAGGGTGATGGTCTCACCCGTAACATACTCGGCATCGTCGGAGGCGAGGAACACACATACTCTGCCGATGTCGCCCTTGGGGTCGGCAAAGTGCCCCAAAGGAATACCCTGAATGGTCTTTTCGTATAGTTCGGGGTAGGTCTCCTTCCACGCTTGCAGGCTCTCGGTCATAGCTAATGGACAGATAACATTCACCCTCACGCCGTCGGGTCCCCACTCGGCAGCAGCTACGCGTGACATACCTCTGATGCCCTCCTTGGCTGCTGCGTATGAAGCCTGTCCCAGCTTGCCGAACAGACCGGCACCTGAGGCGAAGTTAATCACCGAGCCGCGGCTCTGTTTAAGATAGGGGAAACACTCGCGCATATAGAAGAATGCGGCATATAGGCCCGAATATATGGCAAGGTCGAAATCCTCCTTGGTGTGTTCTATAAGGGGGACACCTGACTTTGATACCTGAGCATTGTTTACAAGGGTGTTAATCTTCCCGAATTTTTCGATGGTTTTTGCAACAACCATCTTTATCGCCTCTTCGTCGGCTCCGTCAGCGACGATAGGTAGCACCTCAATATTATAAGCCGCCTCCAACTTCTCTTTGGCAGAGAGCAGACGCGATTCTGTGCGTCCCGTGATAACAAGGTTAGAGCCCTCCTCAGCAAAAGCCTCGGCCAAGCCATATCCTATACCTTTCCCTCCACCCGTAATCAGGGTGACATTTCCGTTTAATCGTTTCATAGCCTAATATTTATTAGTTATTCTTGATATTTATGAACAAAAAAGGCCTACATCCAAAGCGAGGATGCGGACCTTGATATTTTATGCTTGCTCCCCTTTATGCTTGCTCCCCGCTTACCACAATGGGATGTTCACACCCACCTGAATAAGGTGCGCAAACTGGTGGAAGCGAATATCTGACGCAGGAATGTCGAATTTGCCTCCTGCTGCGGGAACTCTCTGTCGCACATTGAGTTGGTAGCCCATATATATATCCATCTTCATTGTGCGGCCAGCCAGCACTCTCAGACCACCTCCGGCTGCTACCATACCGCCTACACCCTTTGTGTTGTCACCTAAGAAGAACTGAGGTCCGGCATTGAGGTAGTTAAACCAGCGGTAGCGCTTCTTCTGCACAGCCTTGCCGTAGTAGTACTTGAACGAGGCATAGAGAGGTATAGCATTGGCGTTATCCTGCAACTGAAAACCACTCTCCAATGAGGCTATGAAACTCTCGGTGAAGCGATAGCCAACACCTAAATAGAACGACCCGCCCGACACCGACATACTCTCGTTGTAGCTTACATTGTCGCCACGCTCACCATACTTTACGGTGTTCTGCATACCCAGGCCGGCATTGTAGCTGGCGCCCAATGTGATGGCTACCTTATGCTCGGTATTTTCAAGCTTGTAATCTCTCTCAATCTTAGTCTTTTTGAATCGAGGTATATAGTACTTCTGCGCAGCAACATCGGTTGCGGCAAACAATACCAACACCAGGAATGTCAATGCTTTTTTCATCTATCGTCGTAATTTAGCAACACTTGGCAGGGCGCTCACCCCGCGTCATAGTGATAACGCTAATATCAATGTTTTATTGTCTGAGGTCGTTACTTTATGCCGCGCACATTCTTCTCCCAAGCCCACGCAGCCTGCAACGTGTCGTCCAAAGCGCGCTCAGCCTTCCAGCCAAGCTCGGTGTTTGCAAGGCCTGTATCAGCCCAGATAGAGACAACATCGCCTGCACGACGTGGAGCAATCTTATAGTTGAGTTTCAGATTATTCACACGCTCGAAGCTGTTTACGAGCTCCAATACCGATGTGGCATTTCCTGTGCCGATGTTGAAGACTTCGTACTTGGCTTTGTTCTTATCCTCAATCATACGGGTAATAGCCACAACGTGAGCCTTCGCCAAATCCACTACGTCAATGTAGTCACGCAGGCACGAACCATCAGGAGTAGGGTAGTCGTCACCAAAGACACTCAGGCACTCTCTGACGCCCGCAGCCGTCTGTGTGATGAATGGTACAAGGTTCTGTGGCACTCCGCGTGGAAGCTCACCGATAAGAGCTGTCGGGTGTGCACCTATTGGGTTGAAGTAACGCAGTGAGATACCCTTCAAGCCATCGTAGGCATTTACCGAGTCACGCAGGATATCCTCACACATCTGTTTGGTGTTGCCATAAGCCGATGTGGCTGGCTTACGAGGTGTGAGCTCTGTTACGGGCAACTCGTCGGCCTCGCCGTAAACGG
Organism: Alistipes sp.; assembly: GCA_045603645.1. Taxonomy (GTDB): domain Bacteria; phylum Bacteroidota; class Bacteroidia; order Bacteroidales; family Rikenellaceae; genus Alistipes. The sequence goes on from JAZUMN010000084.1 coordinate 90,264, forward strand.
TAGCCGAAGATGAGAATACGATGTTGGGGCGTGAGTACTCGCGCATCAGGTCGATTACGTTCATAAACGAGGTGAGGTTGTTGCGATAATACTTCATAGGGTCGGCAACAGACTCTCCCACAGCCTTGTATGCTGCAAAGTGAATGACAGAGTTGAAGTTGTACTGCTCAAAAACCTTACGGAAGGCCTCCTTGTCGCAGCAATCAACATTTACAAAGGGAACATCTACGCCCGTAATCTTGCGGACACCCTCCACACCACTCATATCCGAGTTTGAAAGGTTGTCGGCGACAACAACGTCATATCCGGCGTTTATCAACTCAACGGCTGTGTGAGAACCAATATATCCAGCACCGCCTGAAACTAATACCATCTCTTTCATAATAATTGGGGTTTTAATCACGCAAAGATACCTTATAAAATTCAAAAATCAAAATCAGATGTCTTGATGACGTATAAATAAATTAAGTTATAAAGGGGCAAGCCCCTGTTTTGGTTGTTATCGCTGTGAAAGTTCTTCTATTATAGCCTGCATCTGAGGATATTGACGCTCCATACTTTGCAGTAGTTTATACTGTGCACGGGTGCGGACAAGATTGTGGCCGGGGTAGGCTGTCTTGTAGTATTTGTCGCCGTCGATGTAGTCCATCAGAAAGCGCAGCACCTGCTCGAAGGTGATGTATCGGCCTGCGAAGGCTAACCACTGCAACTCGCTCTTGCTCAGGGTTGAGAGCTGCTCCGAGAGGTAACCCTCGGCATAGGCGCGGAACATATCGAGGCTCATCTCCACATTCTCCAAGCACTTGTCATCCTCGGCTCCCGTGTTGGTGTAGGAGCGTATGGCATCGCCGAAGTCGTTTAGTGACGTGGAACTCATCACCGTGTCGAGGTCTATGGCGCAGAGCACCTTGCCCGTTGTGCGGTCGAAGAGTATGTTGCTTATCTTGGTGTCGTTGTGAGTGACGTGGGTGGGGATTGTGCCATCTTCGACAAGTGACCAAAATGAGAGCATCTCCTGGCGGCGACTCTCCACCCAGCCAATCTCCTCCTGTACATCCCTGACTCTGTCGGCCGGGTAGGCAGCAAGGGTTGCGTCCCACTGCTCGAAACGCCAGCGTATGTTGTGAAAGCCTTTGATTGTCTCGTTCAGGGGCTTGTCAAAGTCGGCAAGCAGAGCCTGAAAACGACCTATGCCCACACCTCCCTGAAAGGCCAGCTCCGCTTTGTCGGCACGGTCGTAGGTTATGGTGTCGGCGATAAAGATGCACATAGCCCAGAAATTACCCTCGCTCTCAACGTACAGTCGCCCATCCCTGGCGGGCACTATCGTCAGCGTCTCGCGCAGGGGATCTGCAACCTTAGACTTTATGTGGGTCGTTACGGCCAGAATGTTGTCCATCATCCCCGGCACATCGGGAAAAACGAGGTGGTTCTTGCGTTGAAGAATATAGTCGGGGCTCCCGCCCTCGGTCTTTACAACATAGGTGTCATTGATAAAGCCCTCGCCAAGAGGCTCTATGGATAGAATGTTGCCCTCGATTGCAAACTGCCTGGCTATTGTGAAAAGCATATTATTTCGTTTGAATTTTGAATATATCTCTCTTTATGCCATCTGTATCTCTCCATAGGAGTCTTCCTCAACCCAGCTCAGACGGTGTGGGCGGTCGCATTTATCGCCCCACTTGTGTAAGTTGCAATATAACATCTTAGGCGCACCCTGCAACCCTAAAATCGCGATTGGAATAATCATCACAAGCCACCACATCTGACCCTCGCCCCGTGAGTCTATCGGGATATTTGCAAGTGAGCCGAAGATGCGTATCTGGGATAATAACTCTTCTGACAGGGGACTGCTCTGATACGAAGCGTGCAGCGTGCCTATGCAGTTTGCATCGAAGTTAAAGACCCCGCTATCCGCAGGATTCGCAATGGAAATACCTACACAACTATCCTCTTGCACTTGGTTGCCACTTTTCGCAAGTGCGCGCAGATGACTCTCCTCCACCTCAAACATCACCACCAAAGCATCATCCGAGTGAGCCACACGAAACTCTGCCTTTGGGGCATACGAATACTTCACACTGTCGGTGCAGGCAATGGGGTGTGCTGCCACACCGTCTCTAAGTACAAGGCGTATCTCGTTGTCGCGGAACTGCTCTATCTTGCGAATAAACCTTGCCTCGATAGAGGCGGGGACTTCTTGGATGGGGTATTCTCCAAATTCTATCATTGCCATTGCTGCGGTTGTTTTAGGTTGTGAAATCTGCCATTTGGTGGTGGGGATGGCGAACACGTATTCAAAATTAAGCAATAAAAATGATAAAATCAATAGCAACGAAACATTTTTCATCTCAATTTAGGGGCGTGAGATGATATAAGGTGCGGGCGTGATTTTTATCTGCGATTGGTACGCAGACTGATTTGCACGGAAAATAAATAAAGAAAAATCACCGCCACTTTTGGGCGGTTCACCCCATGAAAGAGGCTTTTGGGGCACGCTATTTGCATATTGGGAGTGTTGAGGGGTTGAGTGAAAGGCAATAGAAAATTTGCAATTGCGGTTTTTTATGCGTATCTTGCGCTCAGAAAACATAAGTATTAACTCTAAAAACCAGACGCCTATCGAAGAAATTCTACTCTTTTGAACACTAACATATAAAGGAGGAAAGAGTATGAACACACAAGTGTTAAGTGACCAGGTTTTACTTAATCGCTATCTTTTGGGCGAGCGTGGTGCTATATCACAACTTATAGACAGACACTCAAATCGCGTGCGTGACTATATCCGTATGATGGTCAAGGATCGTGATTTGGCAGATGACATCCTTCAAGAGACGCTCATTAAGGTTGTGCGTGTCATTGACCAGGGTCGTTATGCCGATACGGGTAAGTTCCTCTCTTGGGTGTTGCGCATAGCCCATAATCAGGTTATAGACTATTTCCGCTCACAGAAGAGTGCCAAGACCATAAACGAGTCAGATGCGGGTTACAATGTGCTGGGTACGTTGCGCTTTGCCGATGCTACGGTCGAGGATAAGCTGATTTCGGAGCAGGTGGCAGCCGACGTGCGTCGTTTGGTGGAGCATCTGCCTGAGGAGCAGCGCGAGGTGGTGATGTTGCGTTACTATTCGGGGTTGAGTTTTCAGGAGATTGCCGACCAGACCGAAGTGAGCATAAACACGGCTCTGGGGCGTATGCGCTACGCACTTATAAATATGCGCAAGATGATTAAGGAGAATGATATTGTGCTGGGGTAGGGCTCGGCGGATAACCCAGTGAGAGAATGATTAGAATGCTCACATATATTCTGCTCCTCTCGTGTCTGAATATCGCAGTTGCGACGGCTCAGGTGCGAGAGGTTGTGGCATTTTATAATGTTGAGAACCTGATGGATACAGCCGACGACCCTGGTTTCGAGGATGAAGATATGCTGCCTCTTGCCGACCGCGAGTGGTGCAAGGCAAGATATCAATCCAAACTTCAAGCCCTTGCGCAGGTTGTTGCAGACCTCGATATGCCAGCTCTGATGGGCTTGGCTGAGGTCGAAAATGGTAAGGTGCTGGGCTCATTGGTTAAACAGGTAGCTGTTGCAAGGGCGGGATATGAGTTTTGTCATTATGACTCTCCCGACAGCCGAGGTATTGATGTAGCTTTGCTTTATCGCCCCGATAAGTTTCAGGTGGAGCGCAGTCTTGCCGTGCAACCCAATGTGGGCTATCCTACGCGTGACATTCTGGCTGTGTGGGGTAGATTGTGCGGTGTGGAGGTGTTTGTTGCGGTAGTGCACTTCCCCTCCCGCATAGGAGGTGTTAAGTTCACCGAGCCTAAGCGTATGGCGTGCCAGGAGCAGTTGCGCGCTTTGGTAGATTCGGTTAAAAGAGCCGAGCCGCACCGCAGGGTGATTATTATGGGCGATATGAATGATAACCCGAGGGATAAATCATTGCGTGAGAGCCTGCGTGCTGTGGGGCATAAAAACAAGGTGCGCAGTGGGGAATTGTATAACCCTTTCGCACGCGAACACCGCAAGTCACATAGAGGCAGCTCGGTGTATCAAGGCGAGTGGAATATGTATGATAATATAATTCTTGGCGAGGAGTTCCTTGCGGGCGGAGAGTTGCAGATGATGGGGCGAGCAAAGGTCTTTAAGTCGCAGCATCTGCTTGATAAGAAGGGCCATCCCCAGCCTACATATCGGGGTGTAGAGTATCTGGCAGGGGTAAGTGATCACCTGCCTGTGTATCTGTTGCTGCAATAAATCTGCGAAAATATTGTCTTTGTAAGTAAAAAAGGCTAACTTTGTGTATAAGTTACACAATTTATTATGAAACGAACACCCTTTTTTACTCTTCTCATTGCATTTGTGGCTATGGCTGTGAGTGTGGCCTGCGATGCAAATATGCCTGCGGGCGAAAATTACACCTTTAAGGATGGAATGATTTACTTCGATGAACCTGCACGCACGGCTAATCAGGAGTCTATGTTGGGCTTTGCTGCCGAGCCTCTGCCCATTGTCAGGGTAGGCTTCGTGGGCTTGGGTATGCGTGGCCCGGGTGCTGTGAAGCGATTTACCCACTTGGAGGGTGTCGAGATTAAGGGCTTGTGCGATTTGGAGCAAGGGAATGTTGACAGGTGTCAGAAGATGCTTGAAAAGGCATCCTTGCCTAAGGCCGGGGAGTATGTAGGCGTAGATGCTTATAAGCAACTCTGCGAGCGCGAGGATGTGGATTTGATTTACATTGCCACCGATTGGGTTAATCATGTGCCTATTGCTGTGTATGCTATGGAGCACGGCAAGCACGTTGCCGTTGAGGTGCCTGCGGCGACCTCTGTTGCCGAGTGCTGGCAGCTGGTAGATACTTCGGAGCGCACACGACGTCACTGTATGATGCTTGAAAATTGCGTCTATGACTTCTTCGAGCTGACGTGCCTTAATATGGCACAGCAGGGAGTCTTTGGCGAGATTCTGCACGCCGAGGGTGCTTATATTCATAATTTAGACCCCTATTGGGATAGTTATCATGATAATTGGCGTCTGGATTTCAACCAAAAGCACCGTGGCGATGTGTATGCTACGCACGGCTTTGGCCCTGTGTGTCAGGTGCTGAATATACACCGCGGTAATCGCCTGAACTATTTGGTGTGTATGGATGCCAAATCCGTGAATGGTCTTGCCAAGGCAAAGGAGAAGATGGGCGCTCAGGAGTTTGCCAATGGTGACCACACATCTACGCTGATTAAAACCGAGCAGGGGCAGACAATTCTTCTTCAACATAATGTCTATACCCCTCGCCCATATAACCGCCTTTATCAACTCACCGGCACAAAGGGCTTTGCAAATAAGTATCCCATCCGAGGCTTCACCTTCACCGAGGGTATGCTCAAAGAGGGTGTCCTGCCCGAGTGTACACGCATAAACCCACACGGTTTCGTGTCCGAGGAGGTTAAGGAGGCTGTTATGGAGGCCTACAAGCACCCCATACATCAGGAGATTGAGCAGAAGGCGAAGCAGGTGGGAGGTCACGGCGGTATGGACTTCGTGATGGACTACCGTTTGGTATACTGCCTGCAAAATGGCTTGCCTCTTGACCAGGATGTATATGATGCTGCCGAGTGGTCGTGTATAGGTGAGTTGTCGGCAACCTCGGCCAAGCATAACAGTATGCCCGTTGCTGTGCCCGACTTTACGCGTGGCGAGTGGAATAAGTTGCAGGGGTTGAAATTTCACACAAAATAGTATGTAGATGCAAAAAAATGCTCTTCGAAGATACAACGTTAAATAATTATTCATATATTTGCATCAAGGAATGAATGACTATGATACAGAATCTACATACTTTGTTTTGGTGGCGCCATTGTAATGAAAAGAACAATGTCGTTGTAGGTTCGTGTATTCGGTAATAGAATATGATTTGAATTTATAGGCCATTGTTCATCGCGGACGATGGCTTTTTTATTAAGGACACCCTTTTGGGGTTAATGAGAATTAAGTAATATGAAGACTAAGAAGTTTATGCTCTCGGAGCAGCAGATGCCTACGGCATGGTATAACATTGTGGCAGATATGCCTAACCGCCCCCTGCCTATGCTCGACCCGCAGACCAAGCAGCCCATTACGGCTGAGGCTATGTGTCGCATCTTTGGCGAGGAGCTGGTCAGACAGGAGTTATCTACCGAGCGATTTATCGAGATTCCCGAACAGGTACAGGAACTCTATAAGATATGGCGTCCTACGCCCGTTGTCAGAGCCTATAATTTGGAGCGTATGCTGGATACTCCGGCCAAGATATACTTCAAGAATGAGGGCACATCGCCTGCGGGCTCACATAAACCCAATACGGCTATTCCGCAGGCATACTACAATGCCAAGCAGGGCATAAAGTATCTTGCAACCGAGACTGGTGGTGGTCAGTGGGGTAGTGCCATATCGCTTGCTTGTCAATACTTCAACCTCGACCTGCGCGTATATATGGTTAAGGTGAGCTGCGAGCAGAAGCCATACCGAAAACTCCTGATGAATGCGTGGGGTGCGAACGTAATCCCTTCGCCCAGCCTTACGACTAAGTGCGGCCGTGAGATACTCGCTGCCGACCCCAACTGCTCGGGTAACCTGGGAATAGCCATCTCGGAGGCTGTTGAGAGTGCTTTGGAGCACGGCGAGGATACACGCTACTGCCTGGGCAGTGTTATGAACCACGTCTTGCTGCATCAGACTATCATCGGCGAGGAGGCGCTGCGTCAGATGGAGATGGCGGGCGATGACCCCGATGTTGTGATAGGATGCTTTGGCGGAGGCTCTAACTTTGCCGGTATAGGCTTCCCATTTATTCGCCGTAACCTCACCGAGGGTCGGAAGACCCGTGTTGTGGCTGTGGAGCCTGCATCGTGCCCCAAGCTTACGCGTGGCGAGTTCCAATACGACTATGGCGACACGGCGGGAATGACACCTATGATGCCTATGTTCACTCTGGGTCATACGTTCCAGCCTTCGAACATTCACGCCGGTGGCTTGCGCTATCACGGCGCAGGGCCTATCGTGAGCCAGCTCTACAAGGATGGTCTGATGGAGGCAACATCGGTGCAGCAGTTGGAGACCTTCAAGGCGGGTATGATGTTCGCCAACAGCGAGGGCATTATCCCTGCTCCCGAGTCGTGTCACGCTATTGCCGTGGCTGTGCGTGAGGCTCTGCAAGCCAAGGAGGAGGGCAGGGAGAAGACCATTCTGTTCAACCTCTCGGGTAACGGAATGATTGACCTCTACGCTTTTGAGCAGTACTTTGCCGGCAAGCTCGTTGATTATGACCTTCCACAGTCGGAGATACGCCGTGCGGTGGATGAACTGGATAAGATTATCAAATAAATAATATTATCAGAGTTATGAAAAGAACTATGAAGTTTGCGTGCGCTCTTGTCGTCGTAGTTATGTCGTTTTGCGTGACGGCGACAGCGCAGAAAAAGGTAAAAGATTCAAAAACGACTTATGCACAGGAGGTGTTGCAGCCCTACGTGGATAATGGTCAGTTGGCGGGCGCTATCAGCGTATTCTACAAAGATGGAGTGCAGGAGACTTGCTGTGTCGGCTATGCCGATGTGGCAAAGAAACGCCCTATCAAGATGAACAACGTCTTTATGCAGTGTTCGCAGACAAAGGGATTCTGCGGTGTGACAATTGCCAAACTCGTAGAGGAGGGTAAGATTTCACTCGATGACCCCGTCTCAAAGTATCTGCCCGAGTTCAAGGAGCTGTGGGTGCTGGCATCGAACAAGGATGGCGTAAAGACGCTGCGCAAGGCTAAGAATACACTGACAATTCGTATGGTGCTCAATCATACGGGCGGCTTCCCCTTCGAGGCCAGTGTCAAGCGTAACGATGTCCGCGGTGGCGGTTGGAGTGGCGGAGCTCCTCTGCGTCAGGTGGCTGCCGTGGCTGCTGAGTCGCCTATTATGTTTGAGCCCGGCACGCGTGAGTTGTATTCCAATACGGGTATCGACATCGGCGCAGCGGTTGTGGAGGTTGTCACCGGTATGAAGTGGGAGGAGTATCTCAAAAAGGAGGTTTTGGACCCTCTTGGGATGAAGTCAACGTGGTTCTGGCCTACCGACAAGCAACTTAAAAATAAGATTGAGTTGTACGCCTTCAAGCGCAATGCACCTGCGGTGTGGGTCGAGGAGATGGCGTGGCAGCAGCGCCCATATAACGACTCTCACGTCTTTGCATCGGCAGGAGCAGGCTTGTGGACTACTGCGGCAGACCAGCTTAAATTCTACAAGATGCTTATGAATCTGGGCGTGGGTGAGAATGGTGTTCGCATCTTAAAGGAGGAGACCGTAAAGTCTATTTTGGCTTGCACTACCCGCCCAAAGAATATGGGAGGCTATTCTCTCGGCTTGTCAGCTCCTGTAAATGATAACGAGAATGCCTGGTTTGGTCACGGTGGAGCCTGGGGTACAAACTGCGAGGTTAATTGGCACAAGAAACAGTTGAAGCTTTGGGTAATCCAACGAGCAGGAGGCCCACAGCCCTGGACCCGCGAGGTGCGAAAGGCTGCCGAGAAGTTTTTCGCTCAGCCTTTTGGCAAGACCGGCGTGGATGAATATACCGGCAGAGTAGATTCAGGTAAGTAGCATCTGCCTGATACCCCTTGTTATATAACTTAAAGTCAAAGAGGTTGTCCTTCAAACTTGTTGGGCAACCTCTTTATTGTTGGGCAATCTCTATTTTATTTAATCACAATCATCTGCTTTGACATTGACCGAGAGCATAACCTGTTCGACGCAATCGAGCACCTGCTCCATCTGAAAGCCCAGCGACAGCCCGTAGCGCAGCAGCTTGGTTTTGAGTTCGTATGCCGATTTATACTTCGTGCTGCGAGCTTTGCGTGCAAGGCGCTCGGTCAGGCGTCCGATGTTTGCCGCAGGGTTAATCTCTTGCAGGGCACGGTTTATAATATCTTCGCCGATGCCCTTGCGGCGCAGTGCTGCACGTATCTTATACTCGCCCCACGCACTCAGCGCGGTCTTTTCGCGGATGAAAGTCTCGGCATAGCGCCCGTCGTCAATAAACCTCTCGCGCAGTAACTTTTGCAGCACCTCGGCGCGCTTGCTGCTCTCCACGCCCCACCTTGCCATAAGTCGCATAGCATCGCCCGAAGAGCGCTCAGCACGAGCACACAATCTTTGCAGCGAAGCAAGAGCCTCGTCGGGAGTCTTGGTGCGTTTTATCTGTTTCGTTGGCAGCATAACATTCTGGGCTTTGAGAGGAAGTCGTGGCGCAGTGTGGTCTTAAACCCCTCGTGGTGCAACATCTGGGCGGTCTCGTTGGCTAACAGCTCGTGTATCTCGAACATCAGAAGCCCCTGTGGTGCGAGGCTTTGGCGTGCAAAGCGCGTAATCTCGCGGTAGAATATCAGCGGGTCGTCATCCTCGACAAAGAGTGCCAGCGAAGGCTCGTGCTCGGTGACATTTTTGTGCATATTCACCCTCTCGGACAAGGGTATGTATGGTGGGTTGGAGATGATAAGGTCGAACTCCTCGCCTCGCAACTTCTCAACCCCCTGCAACACATCATCCTGCAAAAGGCGTATGGGGGCGTTGAGCTTTGTGGCATTCTCCTGCGCTATGGTTAGTGCCCGGTCTGAAATATCCACGGCGGTAACTGTCGCCGAGGGTATCAGCTTCTTTAACGCTATGGCTATACATCCGCTGCCGGTGCAGAGGTCAAGAATGCGTGGCGCAGCAAACGCCTCAGCCTCCTGCACGGCCCACATAACCAGCTCCTCGGTTTCAGGTCGGGGGATGAGAACACCTTCGCGCACGCCAAATGTCATTGAGCAGAAGTCGCACTCCCCGATGACATACTGCACGGGACGACCCGCATTCAGGTCGTGGGCAGCCTGCTCTACATTGTCGATTGTGATTATCTCGGTGGGGTCAGTCAGGTATCGGCTCTCGGGCTCCTTGCTCAGCGCTGCCGCCACCATACGGGCTATGCGCCGACACTCCTGAGCGGAGTACAGCGACTCGATGCTGCGACACAGGTAGCTGATTATCTCGGCGCGCGATGCTTTCATTGTTTACAATACCTGCAAGTGTGGGCTTATGCCCTCAGTTTAAGGTCAGCCAAGGCTATCGCCAGCGCCGCCTCGGCAACTACGGCAGCACGCAGGGTGATGCAAACATCGTGACGTCCCTTGATTATGAGTTCCTCGACCCTCTTGTTCTCGAAGTTGAAGGTGGACTGTGGCTGCGATATTGACGCCGTAGGCTTTACGGCTATGCGTGCCACAATCTCGTTGCCATTGCTGATGCCACCCACGATGCCTCCGGCATTGTTCGAGAGGGTCGTGCCCTCAGCGTCGGCAATGGGGTCATTATGCTCCGAACCTCGCATACGAGCTGCTCCGAAGCCTGCACCAAACTCCACTCCCTTAACCGCTGGAACTGAGAATAGAAGGTGTGCGGCAAGACTCTCCACAGAGTCGAAGAATGGTTCTCCAAGACCTGCCGGAATGCCACCCACGCGGCACTCTATGATGCCACCCACAGAGTCCTGCGCCATACGCATCTGCTCAATCAAAGCCTCCCACTGCTCCCTGTCGGTGCAGTCTCCAATCTCAGTTATTTGGGTTGAGAAGGTTACGCCCTCGCCCAAAATCTTCTTGGCGATGACGCCTGCGGCAACCATACCCAGGGTGATTCTGCCCGAAAAGTGCCCGCCACCACGAGGGTCGTTGTAGCCCTTGAACTTCTGCTGTGCCACCCAGTCGGCGTGCGATGGACGTGGATGCGTCACAAGGTTACTATAATCGCCCGAGCGGGTGTTTTCGTTTGCAAACTCAATCGTCAGGGGAGCACCCGTGGTAAAACCGTTATATACGCCTGACACGATGTGTGGTGCGTCGCTCTCCTTGCGCGGTGTGGTGCCCGCAGCACCTGCTCTGCGACGGTCGAGGTCGGCAGTGAAATCATCCTCACATAACTCTATTCCCGCAGGTACGCCATCTATGGTGACACCCACCTGCGCTCCGTGCGACTCTCCCCAAATCGAGAGTCTGAATTTATCTCCCCAAGAGTTCATTATCGTATAATTATTGATTCCAAATCTTCAAAGAATGTGGGGTAACTCTTCTCCACACACTCGGCATTTTCGATTCTCACCCCGCCCTCGCAGCGCAACGCCGTTACGGCAAGTGACATAGCAATACGGTGGTCGTCGTGGCTGAATGTCGTAGCCGTCTTGGGCTCACCACCGCGTATGCGCATTATGTTCTCCTCGCTGATATCGACCTCAATGCCCAGCTTCTCATACTCCGAGCGTATGGTCTCGGCACGGTCGCTCTCCTTGTGACGCAGGCGTGAGGTGCCAATTATAGTGCTCTCGCCCTCGGCAGCAGCAGCCAATGCAGCCAACGCAGGGAAGAGGTCGGGGGCATTTGTAGCATCGAAGGTGAAGCCTCGCAGAGGTCGCTTTGAGACCGTTATGGAGTCCTGCTCGATGATTATGCCTGCTCCGGCACGCTCCAAGGCGTGACATATAGCCGTGTCGGCCTGCTTCGAGAGTGTAGAAATATTTTTCACGGTCACCTCGCCCGCTATGGCTCCCGCCACGAGCAGCGTAGAGGCGCCGCTCCAATCGCCCTCAATGGCAAGGTCGGCAGGGGTGTATTGTTGCTCGCCACGGATGAAGAACTCGGTGTAGTCGCCCTCGTTGTGCATTATCTCTATGCCGAAACTTTTTGCCGTGTCGATAGTCATATCAATATATGGTGTCGATACCGGAGAATTAACTCTTAGCGTAGTATCCTCCTTTGCCATAGGCAGGGCAAGCAGCAAGCCTGTGATGAATTGCGACGATACGCTGCCATCAACCTCAATCTCTCCACCGTGAATAGGACCTTGCACCTGAATAGGCAGGTAGCCGCCACCATCCAGCACCTTTACACCCGTCTGCCTCAGAGGCTCTATCATAAGCATCATAGGTCTGTGCAGCAGGGTGCCCTCGCCCTCGATGGTTATAGGTGAGGAGTGCAGCGATGCAATGGGTGTGAACAGACGTGTCGCCAGACCCGACTCTCCAACGTGTAGAGTGTTGGTTACGGGGCTGAGTCCTCCGTCAATAGAGATTGTGCTTTCGTCAATGAAGGTTACCTTTGCTCCCAACGCCTCGATGCACTTCAATGCAGAGTGCGTATCCTTGCAAAACTCAATGTTGCGCAGCGTAGAGCGCCCCTTGGCAAGCAGCGACAAGGCTATGGCTCGCTGGGCATAGCTCTTTGACGAGGGAGGTGTTATGGTGCCTTTGATACTCCCTTTGGAGATGGTTTTATCCATTATATTAAGGATGATTTGTTTCTACTATTTGTTGGTGGCTTCGGCTGTTGCAACCTTCTCCGCCTCAGCCTTTGCCGCAGCCTGCTCGGCCTCTATGCGCTCCATTGTGGCGCTCTTCTTGCGACGCAGCTCGAAGTTCTTGCCCAGATATACCTTACGCACCATCTCGTCGTTAGCCAAATCTTCGGCTGTACCTGTCTTCAAAATCTTGCCCTCGTAGAGCAGGTAGGTGCGGTCGGTAATTTCCAACGTCTCATCTACGTTGTGGTCGGTGATGATAACGCCGATGTTCTTGTTTTTGAGCGTTGCTACGATGCTCTGAATATCCTCCACAGCAATAGGGTCCACACCCGCAAAGGGCTCGTCAAGAAGTATGAATGATGGATTTATGGCCACAGCGCGGGCAATCTCGGTGCGACGACGCTCGCCACCCGATAGCTGAATACCCAGACTCTTGCGCACCTTCTGCAAGCGGAACTCCTCGATTAGCGACTCCACGCGTTCACGTTGATACTCCTTGCTGTAAGAGGTCATCTCCAACACCGCCTTGATGTTATCCTCGACACTCAGGCGGCGGAATACAGAAGCCTCCTGAGCCAGGTAGCCGACACCCATCTGCGCACGACGATATACGGGCATATCGGTAAGCTCGCTAATCTGACCCTCATCATTTTCCAGGAATATCTGCCCTTCGTTGGGCTTAATCAGACCTACAATCATATAAAAGGTAGTGGTCTTTCCCGCTCCGTTAGGTCCCAGCAGACCCACAATCTCTCCCTGCTTCACGTCTATTGTGACGTGGTTTACCACTGTGCGTGACTTGTATTTCTTTACCAGTTCACTCGTAAATAGTCGCATATTCGATGAAAATTTTTTACAAAGTTATTATTTTTTTCAAAAAAAGTTTTATCTTTGAATGACAAAATTGTTTTTTGCGTCTATTGTCGTATAGATTGAGTTTATATTTTTTTATTCGATGGAACTGGAAAACACTGTTTTGCACGAGAAATTAAAGGAGTATTTTGGCTTTACCGCATTCAAAGGAAATCAGGAGGCAGTGATTCGTAACCTCTTGTCGGGTCGCGATACTTTTGTGTTGATGCCCACAGGTGGTGGCAAGTCGTTGTGTTATCAGCTGCCTGCGCTTTTGATGGATGGCGTGGCCATTATCATCTCGCCACTCATCGCCCTGATGAAGAATCAGGTCGATGCTATGCGTATGTTCTCCACCGAGTCGGGCATAGCCCACTTCCTGAACTCGTCGCTCAACAAAACGGCCATCAATCAGGTGCGAAGCGATGTGCTGGCAGGCAAGACCAAACTCCTGTACTTTGCTCCCGAGTCGCTCACCAAGGAGGATAATGTATCGTTCCTGCGCAAGATAAAGATTTCGTTCTATGCCATCGACGAGGCGCACTGTATCTCGGAGTGGGGTCACGACTTCCGTCCTGAGTATCGCCGTATCCGTCCTATTATCAACGATATAGGCCAGGCGCCTCTCATAGCTCTGACCGCTACGGCTACACCTAAGGTGCAGATGGATATTCAGAAGAACCTGGGTATGACCGACGCCGTTGTTTTCCGCTCGTCGTTCAACCGCTCCAACCTCTTTTACGAGATTCGCCCCAAGCATAATGCCGAACACGATATCATACGTTTCATCAAACAACGCGCCGGCAAGAGTGGTATCATTTACTGTCTGAGCCGCAAGAAGGTTGAGGAGCTTGCTGAACTGCTTATGGCCAATGGCATAAAGGCGTTGGCTTATCATGCAGGTATGGATGCGCAGACGCGTGCCAATAATCAGGATGACTTCCTTATGGAGCGTGTCGATGTCATTGTCGCCACGATAGCCTTCGGTATGGGTATCGATAAGCCCGATGTGCGCTATGTCATCCACTACGATATTCCCAAGTCGTTGGAGGGATATTATCAGGAGACGGGTCGTGCGGGTCGTGATGGCGGCGAGGGTCATTGCCTTACCTTTTATAGTTATAAGGATATCCAGAAGTTGGAGAAGTTTATGCAGGGCAAGCCTGTCGCCGAGCAGGAGATTGGTAAGTTGCTGCTGCTGGAAACGGTCTCTTATGCCGAGAGCTCTATGTGTCGTCGCAAGACATTGCTGCACTACTTTGGTGAGGAGTATGACCAGCCTAACTGCGGTTGCTGCGATAACTGCGTGAACCCCAAGCCTAAGGTGGATGTCAAGGCTGAGATGAAGCTTATGTTGCAGACCCTGATGGCTATTGGCGACAAGTTTAAGGTTGACCATCTCGCTGCGGTGCTTACGGGTAAGGTTACGGCACAGGTGAAGAGTTACGGACACAATAAACTCAAACTCTTTGGTGAGGGTGACGAGCACGATGCCAAGTTCTGGGGCGCTGTGGTGCGTCAGGCGCTTATTATGGGGCTGATAGATAAGAGCATAGAGAACTATGGCCTTATCTCGATAAATAAGAATGGCGAGGATTATATCAAGATGCCGAAGGCTGTCACCATAACCCTCGACCATAACTACGACGAGGAGCAGAGTGAGGAGCAGAATATGACCGCTCAGATGAGCAAGGGTGGTGCTGCCGATGAGGAGTTGTTCGCTATGCTTAAAGACCTGCGCAAGAAGGTTGCCAAGAAGCACGACCTGCCTCCGTTTGTTATTTTCCAGGATCCATCGCTTGAAGATATGTCGATACATTACCCCATAACCATCGAGGAGATGCAGAATATCTCGGGAGTGGGAGCAGGCAAGGCCAAGAAGTTCGGTGAGGAGTTTATCAAGCTCATCAAGGCTTATGTCGAGGAGAAGGATATCATACGTCCTCAGGATATGGTCGTGAAGTCGGTGGCGAACAAGTCGGGTAATAAGATTTTCATCATACAGTCTATCGACCGCAAGATGGATTTTGAGGATATTGCCCGTGCCAAGAACCTCGACTTTGAGGAGGTGCTATCGGAGGTTGAGGGCATTGTGAATGCCGGTACACGCCTCGACATATCTTACTATATAAACAAGGTGATGGACGAGGATAAGGTCGAGGATATATACCTTTACTTCAAAGAGGATGCCGAGAGCGACTCGCTGGATGCAGCTATCGAGGAACTCGGCTCCGACTATACCGAGGAGGAGATACGTCTGGTGCGTATTAAGTTCCTCTGCGAGGTTGGAAACTAATTTACTCAACTAATAATACACTTATTTTTATGGCATTGATTTATTGTAGAGAGTGCGGTAAGCAAATTTCGGATTCAGCTCCTGCTTGCCCCCATTGTGGTTGCCTCACAGGCGTAACTTCTTCGCAGTCTTTTGACCCCAATCGCAGCAAAAGTGATTGGCTTGTGACGTTGCTTCTATGCTTCTTCCTGGGCTGTTTCGGTATTCATAGCTTCTACACCGGCAAGACAGGCATCGGCGTGGCTCAGCTGCTCACTTGTGGTGGCTGCGGTATATGGGCTTTGATAGACTTTATTATGATTCTCGTAGGCTCATATCATGATAGTGAGGGTAAACTCGTCAGCAACAAATAGTGAGCCGAGTGCTTAAATATTGGAGAGCCATTGCGGTTGCGTTGTTGCCGTTGGCTCTCTATTTTATTCCACGCGAAAGCCTGTTTGAGCACACCCACACGCTCTGCCTGGTGCATAATCTTACGGGCGAGGAGTGCTGGGGCTGCGGTATGACAAGGGCCTTGGCGTCGGTCTTGTATCTCGACTTTGAGTCTGCGTGGACCTATCACCGTGGGGTGGCGGTTGTGGCTCCGCTGCTCGGGTGGCTGTGGCTGAAATGGATATACAAAGAGTTGCGCGGGGTAAAACTTCGCAACGAAGAAAACGATAAATAGATGAATCAAGTAAGAGCAAAAAAGGCGCTGGGTCAGCACTTCCTGACCGACCTTAATATAGCCCGAAAGATATGCGACTCACTCTCGGGTGGCAGCGACTTATCTCCTGCACAGGTGCTGGAGGTGGGCTGCGGTATGGGTGTGCTGACGCAGTTTCTGTTGCAGCGCAGCGATATTATAACCTATGGTGCTGAGATTGACACCGAGAGTGTGGAGTATCTGCACGAGCACTATCCCGACTTTGCACCCCGCCTTATTGAGGGCGATTTCTTGAAGATGGATTTGAGGGAGAAGTTCGGCTCTGAGGTGCGTGTTATTGGTAATTTCCCTTACAACATATCGTCACAAATATTCTTTAAGATTATCGAGAACCGCGACATAGTGCCCGAGTGTGTCGGTATGATACAGAAGGAGGTCGCCGTGCGTATTGCCGAGCCCCCGGGCTCACGCGAATATGGTATACTGAGTGTGCTGCTGCAAGCGTGGTACGATATAGACTATCTCTTCACCGTTGGCGAGAAGGTCTTTAACCCGCCCCCAAAGGTTAAGAGTGCCGTAATACGTTTGAAGCGTAACTCTACGACCTGTCTCGGCTGCGATGAGGCTCTCTTTGTCAAGGTTGTAAAAGCATCCTTTGGTCAGCGTCGCAAGATGCTGCGCAACTCCCTGCGCTCCGTCTTTGGTGACTTCGGGGGTGCCGAGCACCGTTTCTTTACCGAGCGTGCCGAGAAATTGTCTGTTAATGACTTTGTGGAACTCACAAACTGGGTTGAAACCTGCATAAAAAGGTAATTTTGGTGTTGCACTCGGTTGAAAAATGCTCACATACGCAAAGTATGCTCCGCTTTTACACCCTTCGTGCGCCTAAAAATTCCACTTTTTATGCAAGTTTCAAAGTCTGAGGTAAAGGTGATTTTGGTGTTGCACTCGGTTGAAGAGGTTGTCCAACAAATTTTTGAAGGACAACCTCTTTTCCTTGAATTTGTATAACAAGAGCTATTTTGAAACTGCTCGCAGGATGAAAAAGCGCAGTTTACTCGGCGTAAATGAGCATTTTTCAGACAAGGCAGATGCCAAAAGAGCCTTGTTAGACAGATTCATTATATAAATTTGAGGAATAGACACTTAGGCAGATTCTCTACTCGAAATCGCCCACAACAACCGTTGTGATATCGTCGGGATTAAGATAACGCTGCGCCAGAGAAAGCAACTTCTCGGGGGTGGTTTGACGTATGCGGTCAAGGTTCTGTTGTATGTGGCTGTTGTCAAAGCCGCAGAGGATGTTCTCGGTAGTGACGTCGGCAATGCCGAAAGGTCCATCCAGGATGCGCATCATCTCGCCCGCCATAATATTCTTGACAAGTTCCAGCTCCTCTCGGGGGATAAGCTCCGTGCGCAGCAACTCCATCTCCTTTGTAATCTCTTGCAGTGCCTGCTCGGTGACCTCCTTGCCTACCTGCGTAGCTATGGCGAGGTAGCCCGTATGCTGAAAATTAACCATAGCTGCCATAACTCCATAGGTGAATCCGTTGCGTTCGCGCAGGTTTTGCATCAGGCGCGAGCCGAAGTATCCGCCCAGCACCATCGCCAGCACCTGCATAGGTATAAAGTCTGCGTGTGTGCGGGGGAAGAGCAGTCGCCCTATGCGTATTGAGGACTGCACGGCGCCATCGTGCTGAATTCGCTTTTCGTGTGTTGTGGTAAATGCGGGAAAGGTTGCCACACCCTCTTTTGTCCTGACTCTTATCTTTGAGGTTATGCCGAGAATGGTCGCAAGCACCTCGTCAGTTATGTTGCCGCTGCATACCACGATGCAATTCTCGGCGGTGTAGCGTCGCTCGAAGTGCTCCCTCAATCTCTCGTGTGTGAGCGAGTCATACTCCGCTTCGGGATACGATACACCGTAGGGGTGCTCGTCGCCAAACATAGCCTTTGCAAAGTGCTCGCGGGCAATGGTCTCCACCTTGCGGCGCTCGATGGATAGCTGCTGCTTGCGCTTGGCACTGTATATGGCCACCTCTTTTTCGGGGAAGGTGGGGTGTAGGATGACCTGCTCGATAACCTCAGCCGTTGGCTGGAAGAACTTGGACAGCGAGCAGAAGGTTATGTAGCAGTAGTCACGGTCGATGTTTATGTCGAAGTATGAGCCGTAGTAGTCCAGCTTCTCGGCTATCTGCTGCGAAGTGTATGATTCAGTGCCCTCGGCGAGCATATTGGCTGTTGCCGAGGCTACGAAGGGGTGTAGCTGTGTCGTTGTTCCTGCGTGAAAGACAAACGACAGGCGCACAACCTCGTATTCGGGGCAGTTGAGAACATATATCGGAGTGCCATTTAGAGCCACTCGCTGCTCAGCTCCCTGCACATCAATATTTTGCGGTATGGTAAGTGGTGGCTGCATCATCGGGCGCTGTAAATTAGGGTTGATGAATTCTCCTCGCGGAATGTGCGCAGGGCAAAGTCCGCAATCTCTTGTTTTGTTATGGAGCGATAGACGTTCACTTCGCGATTTATCAGTGGCAGGTCGCCAATCATCGAGTAGTAGCCCAAGTTCATAGCCTTGTTCATAACATTCAGCTCGCCAAAAAGAGTGTTTGCCTCGAATTTGTTTTTAACCTTTTCCAACTCGTAGTCGCTCACAAGGGTAGTCTGCAACAGGCGTATCTCCTCCCACAGAGCCTGCTCCGCCTCCTGCTCCGATGTCAATGGCAGCAGCTGCCCTGTGAATACAAACAGCCCCTCATCAACATCGCCCGATATGTAGGCATTGGTGCTTGCAAAGATATTCTTTTGTTTTATAAGGTGCTCGTAAAGTCGTGCAGAGTCGCCTCCTGCCAGCACATCGGAGGTTATGTCGCCCAGGAAGAAGTCTTTCGAGCGGCGGTTGCCCATGTGAAAGGCTATGATGATGGTTGTTGCAGGCACGTCGCGCTCAACCCTTAATCTGCGTGCCGAGGTCTGCGTAGGCTCAGCGGGGATAGGGCTGGGAGAGTAGGGTGTATCTGCAATTCCTTCAAACCACTTCTGGGCAAGTGCAAATACCTGCTCCTCTTCAATATCGCCCGAGACCGACAAGATGGCATTCGAGGGGTGGTAGAAGTTACGGTAGAAATCGCGAATCTCCTCTATCGAAGCCTCGGCAATATGGTCGGGCGAGAGACCTATCGTAGCCCAGCGGTAAGGATGGGTGGTGTATGCTATCTCTCGCAACAGCATATTTACATCTCCATAGGGCTGGTTGAGGTAACGCTGACGGAACTCCTCAATCACCACGCGTTTCTCAATCTCACACGCCTCGGCCGAGAGGTTAAGCCCCGTCATACGGTCGCTTTCAAGCCACAGGGCGGTCTCGATGTTGTCCTTAGGCAAGGTGATGTAGAAGTCGGTGTAGTCGTTGTTTGTAAAGGCATTGTTTTCGCCACACGCCATCTGTACGGGGGTGTCGAAGTCGGGCACGTTATGTGTGCCGCGAAACATCAGGTGCTCGAACAGGTGGGCAAGTCCCGTGCGGTGGGGCTGCTCGTTGCGGGCTCCCACCTTGTAGAGAATATTTACCGCCGCCATTTTCGAGGCCGTGTCGCGATTAACTATCACCGTCAGCCCGTTTTGAAGCGTTTTTTGCTTGTATTTTATCATTGCAATCGGATGCTAAACTATATAAATGCAAAAATATGGAATTTTTACTAAATATTCGCAGCTGCGTTGTAAATATTGCGTTGAAAAAAATAGTTTGCCGAAAAAGGCTTTTGTCGGGATGTGTCATTTGACGGGTGTTAATTTATTAACACAAAAAAATCTATGATTTTTGATTTTCATTTTATACCTTTGCCGTGATTTGGGTTTGTTGAACCCTATGTGTCGCAAAATAATTACATAAATATTCATAAAAGAACAAAAATCGTCTTATTATGGCAGAAAAGAAATTTATCACTTGTGATGGTAACTACGCAGCAGCGCATATCGCCTACAAATTCTCGGAGGTGGCTGCTATCTATCCCATCACACCATCATCAACAATGGCTGAGCTGGTTGATGAGTGGGCAGCGCAGGGCATGAAGAATATGTTCGGCGAGACTGTCAAGGTCGTAGAGATGCAGTCAGAGGCAGGTGCAGCGGGTGCTGTGCACGGCTCATTGCAGAGCGGTGCCTTGACATCTACATTCACAGCATCTCAGGGTTTGCTTCTGATGATTCCTAATATGTACAAGATTTCAGGAGAGTTGCTTCCAGGTGTATTCCACGTGTCGGCTCGTGCTTTGGCTGCGCAGGCGCTCTCAATCTTCGGTGACCATCAGGATGTAATGGCTACACGTCAGACAGGTTTTGCTATGCTTGCAACATCATCTGTTCAGGAGGTTATGGACCTTGCCGGTGTGGCTCACATCGTGGCGTTGAAGGCTCGTATTCCTTTCCTTCACTTCTTCGATGGTTTCCGCACGTCGCACGAGATTCAGAAGATTGAGGTTATTGACGATGCATCGCTTACAGCTATGCTCGACCGTGATGCGTTGAAGGCATTCCGTGCTGCGGCATTGAATCCAAACCACCCTGTAACTCGTGGTACAGCGCAGAACACAGATATCTATTTCCAGACTCGTGAGGCGTCAAACAAGTTCTACAACGCCGTGCCCGATATGGTCGCTGAGACTATGGAGAAGATTTCTCAGATTACAGGCCGTACATACAAGCCATTTACATACTACGGTGCCGCAGATGCCGAGCACGTTATCGTAGCTATGGGCTCAGTGAACGAGACTATCAAGGAGTGCATCGACTACCTTTCAACTCAGGGCAAGAAGGTGGGTCTTATCACCGTACACCTCTACCGCCCATTCTCAGAGAAGTACTTCTTCAACGTTATGCCTAAGTCGGTTAAGCGTGTATGTGTGTTGGACCGCACGAAGGAGCCAGGTGCAAACGGTGAGCCTTTGTATCTTGATGTTAAGGATATGTTCTACGGCAAGGAGAACCAGCCAATGGTTATCGGTGGCCGCTATGGTCTTTCGTCAAAGGATACTACTCCTGCGCAGATTCTGGCTATTGTGGATAACTTGTTTGCTGCACAGCCTAAGGATCACTTTACGGTGGGTATCAATGACGACGTTACGATGCTCTCTCTGCCCGTAGGTGAGGAGGTTTCGCTTGCACAGAAAGGTACTTTCGAGGCTCTGTTCTTCGGTTTGGGTGCCGACGGTACTGTGGGTGCAAACAAGAACTCAATCAAGATTATCGGTGGCTCTACCGATAAATACTGTCAGGCATACTTCTCTTACGACTCTAAGAAGTCGGGCGGTTACACATCGTCACACTTGCGTTTTGGTGATAACCCAATCCGCTCGCCATACCTCGTCACGACACCCGATTTCGTGGCGTGCCACGTGCCATCGTATGTCGATAAGTATGACGTGTTGAAGGGTTTGAAGAAGGGCGGCTCGTTCCTTTTGAACTCTGTTCACGATGCAGCTACAACGTGCGCTACATTGCCCGACCATATGAAGGCATATCTGGCGAAGAACAACATCAACTTCTACATCATCAACGCTACGAAGATTGCTGCCGAGCTTGGCTTGGGCAACCGCACCAATACCATCATGCAGTCGGCATTCTTCAAGATCGCAGGGGTTATTCCTTTCGAGAAGGCTGTTGAGGAGATGAAGAAGGCTATCTTGAAGTCTTACGGCAAGAAGGGTGAGGATATCGTGAATATGAACTACGCCGCTGTTGATGCGGGTGGCTCGGCTGTTGAGAAGGTTGAGGTGCCAGCTGAGTGGGCTTCAATCGAGGTTAAGGCTCAGGCTGAGGTTGTCGATGAGTCACGTCCTGCGTTTGTTCGTAACATCGTCGATAAGGTTAACGCTTTGAAGGGCGACGATCTTCCTGTATCGGCATTCAACGGCCGTGAGGATGGTACTTGGGATAACGGCACAGCTGCCTACGAGAAGCGCGGTATCGCCGTGAATGTCCCTGAGTGGCTGGTTGATAACTGTATCCAGTGTAACCAGTGTTCTTATGTCTGCCCTCACGCAGCCATACGTCCTTTCCTTGCAACGGAGGAGGAGGCTGCCGCAAGTGGCT
>JAZUMN010000085.1:0-20332 GCA_045603645.1 Alistipes sp.
CATAAAGATTGTGTCGAAGGCGTGGACCGACGGTTACTATATGCGTCCCCGTACCGACCGCACCGAGTTGGAGAAGTATCACGAGGGGCTTATCTGCTGTTCGGCTTGTCTGGGTGGCGAGGTGCCCAAGCAGATTACAAACGGCAACTTGGAGGCCGCCGAGGAGGCTGTGCAGTGGTACAAGAACCTCTTTGGTGAGGACTACTACCTTGAATTACAACTTCACAAGGCCACCGTCGAGCGTGCCAACCACGAGGCGTACGAGTTGCAGAAGGTGGTGAACGAAAAGCTGTTGGAGTTCTCGGACAGATATGGCATCGGGCTGGTATGCACCAACGATGTTCACTTTGTCGATGAGGAGAATGCCGAGGCGCACGACCGCCTTATATGTCTCTCTTCGGGTCGTGACCTGGATGACCCCAAGCGTATGCTCTACTCCAAGCAGGAGTGGATGAAGACCCGTGCCGAGATGAATGCCATCTTTGAGGATGTGCCCGAAGCTCTAAGCAACACCGTCAAGATATGCGACCAGGTGGAGAGCTACTCCATCGACCACGCCCCCATTATGCCTACATTCGCCATTCCCGAGGAGTTTGGCACCGAGGAGGGCTACCGCGCCAAATACAGTGAGGAGGATCTCTTCAACGAGTTTACGCGCGACGAGAACGGCAACGTCGTTATGGAGGAGGGTGCTGCGCACAAGAAGATTGAGAAGCTTGGTGGCTACGACAAGCTGTACCGAATAAAACTCGAAGCCGACTACCTGGCTCACCTGACGATGATAGGTGCCAAGAAACGCTATGGCGACCCGCTGTCGGATGAGGTTAAGGAGTTGTTGAAGTTCGAGCTCCACATTATGAAGACGATGGGTTTCCCGGGCTACTTCCTCATTGTGCAGGACTTCATCCGTGCTGCGCGCGAGGAGTTGGATGTATCGGTAGGCCCAGGCCGTGGTTCTGCTGCGGGCTCGGCGGTGGCATACTGTCTGGGCATCACACAGATAGACCCCATAAAGTACGACCTGCTGTTTGAGCGTTTCCTCAACCCCGACCGTATCTCACTCCCCGATATTGATATCGACTTTGACGATGATGGTCGTGGCCGTGTACTTAATTGGGTTACGCAGAAGTACGGCAAGGAGAAGGTGGCTCACATCATCACCTATGGCACAATGGCAACAAAGATGGCATTGAAGGATGTTGCCCGCGTGCAGAAGTTGCCTCTGCCCGAGTCGGACAGGTTGTGCAAACTTGTACCCGACCGTATTCAGGACCCCAACGACAAGGATAAGACGCTGAAAATAAACCTCAAAAACGCCATCAACGCCGTACCCGAGTTGAAGGCTGCCGAGCAGTCGGAGGACCCCATAATGTACAACACCATCAAGTACGCCAAGATGTTGGAGGGTAACGTGCGAGGTACGGGCGTGCATGCCTGCGGAACCATCATCTGCCGTGACGACATCACCGACTGGGTACCCGTCAGCACCGCCGAGGATAAGGAGACGGGCGAGAAGATGCTCGTGACGCAATATGAGGGTGCTGTGATTGAGGATACAGGACTTATCAAGATGGATTTCCTGGGTTTGAAAACCCTCTCCATCATCAAGGATGCCGTAGCCAACGTCAAGCGCACGAAGGGCATCGACATAGATATCGACACGATAGATATTGACGACCCTGCGACATATAAACTCTACTGTGCAGGCCGCACAGTGGGTACGTTCCAGTTTGAGTCGCCCGGTATGCAGAAATACCTGCGTGAGTTGCAGCCAACGACCTTCGAGGACCTGATTGCGATGAATGCTCTGTACCGACCAGGCCCAATGGACTACATACCCGACTTTATCGACCGTAAGCACGGTCGCAAGCCTATTGTGTACGACATCCCTATTATGGAGAAGTACTTGAAGGATACCTACGGCATTACGGTTTATCAGGAGCAGGTGATGCTCTTGTCGCGCTTGCTGGGTAACTTCACCCGAGGCGAGAGCGACACCCTGCGTAAGGCTATGGGCAAGAAGATTAAGTCCAAACTGGACGAATTAAAGCCCAAGTTCATCAAGGGTGGTCAGGAGAATGGTCACGACCCACAGGTGTTGGAGAAGATATGGGCCGACTGGGAGAAGTTCGCATCCTACGCCTTCAACAAGTCGCACGCAACCTGCTACTCGTGGGTGGCGTACCAGACCGCTTACCTCAAAGCCAACTACCCCTCGGAGTATATGGCAGCCGTGCTGAGCCGCAACCTGGCGGATATAAAGTCCATAACACAATATATGACCGAGTGCAAGCAGCATATGGGTATAAAGGTGTTGGGACCCGATATCAACGAGTCACAGCAGAACTTCTCATCCAACAAGGATGGCGACATACGCTTCGGCCTGGCAGCCATCAAGGGTGTCGGCGAGGCGGCGGTGAAGGCTATCATCGAGGAGCGCGAGAAGAATGGAGCATACAAGGACATCTTCGACTTTATGGAGCGTGTGAACTACACTCTTGTCAATCGCAAGTGCCTTGAAAACATCGCCTACTCGGGCGGTTTCGACTCCATTATCGACTTCAACCGCAGCAAACTCTTTGCCGTAGATGAGAGCAACCCTGCCTCGGTCTCTTACATCGAGCAGCTGGCGCGCTACGGTCAGCGTGTACAGCAGGAGCAGCAGAATGCCCAGCAGAGTCTCTTTGGCAGTGCGGGCGTAGCAGACATTCAGCACCCTGCGATGCCTGCTGTGGAGGAGTGGAATCAGTTGCAGCTGCTCAACAAGGAGCGCGAGGTTATTGGCCTTTACCTCTCGTCACATCCACTGGATGAGTACCGCGTTATCATCAAGCATATGTGCAAGGTGGATGCCGGCAGTCTTGACGATTTGGAGTCGCTGAGTGGTCAGGAGGTGGCTCTGGCGGGCGTTGTCACCTCGGTGCAGAATCTCACAACAAGAACGGGGCGTCAGTTCGGTAAGTTCGTGCTGGAAGATTATGACGGCGGCACACACGAATTTGCACTCTTTGGCAAGGATTATGAGAAGTTCCGCCAATATATGTATCAGAACTACTTCCTCTTTATCCGCGGCAAGGTGCAGCCAAAACCTTTTGGCGATAATCCCGAGTTGGAGTTTAAGATACAGTCGATAATGCAGCTCGAAGAGGTGCGCGACAACATGATTAAGGAGGTGCACGTCACGGTGCCCATTGAGGATATTACCGAGCGTTTTGTCGAGGAGTTTCCCGCCAAGATTATCGGCACGCAGAGTGGTCGTCGCAGCAGCGGCAAGGGCAAGGCTGTGCTGCGCCTGGCGGTGACGGATAAGACATTGGGTGTTACGCTTAATATGTATTCAAGAAAGTATAAGGTTGAGCTGACGAGCGAGTTGGTTGATTACCTGGAAGAGATGGATTTCAAATACACATTATCATAAACAATTAAAAACTTAAAATTATGGCATTAAAAATTACAAATGAGAACTATGCAGAGGTTATGGCATCGGGCAAACCCGTTGTAATCGACTTCTGGGCTGAGTGGTGTGGTCCTTGCCGTATGGTAGGCCCAATCGTAGAGGAGTTGGCAGAGGAGTATGCCGACAAGGTTATCATCGGCAAGTGCGATGTGGACTCTTGTGACGACATCGTAGCCGAGTACAAGGTGCGCAACATCCCCACTATTGTCTTCATGAAGGGTGGCGAGATTGTCGATAAGGTTGTCGGTGCAACCAGCAAGGAGACCTTGAAGGCAAAGGTTGATGCGCTGCTGTAAGAGGTAACTACATAGTAGTAAAAGAGGTTGTCCTTCAAAAACTTGTTGGACAACCTCTTGTTTTGTTATTCTGTTACCATAATTTTGTAGTCATCATTAACCACAATATTATTTGTTATGACTGTGCCATCTGGAATAGTGACGGGTTCTCCTTTAATGCAAAAGAAGAAGAACCCAAAAGGAAATAGGACTGTTAAACCAGTACCCAAGCCTACACCTAATGCAGCACCTTTCCTGTCTTCGCCATTAACATTGTAAACGCCTTGCAATGAAATGTCTTGACCATCAACGGCAGTTGTTGATGTGAAATTTAATTTAACTTCCCCTGGCTTACCCATACCTCTTGACTTTTGTGCATTGCAAACAACAGTAACAGGAGTACCTCGCCTAATCAACACCACACCATCATCATTTCTTACATCTTTTTCAACAATCGCTGTTGGTTGTATTTGAGATTTACTATTGCTGTAAACCTCAGATGTTAAACGAATTTGAATGGATTTGCCATTTCTGAGATTAACTCGTGATTGTGCTAATACTTGCACATTTGTAGCAATAACCAATGCCGCTACGATAAACAACAACTTTTTCATAAGTTAGGGTTTTATTTCTTCCGCACCTCAAAGATTATTATACAAAAAAAGAAAGCGTGGTGCTGAAAACTTATTTTAGAAGATAAGGTCGTAGGATACCCTGAAAATAAATAAGCATCAGTCCCACGCCACAATCCATTACGGATGTGACGCGGCAAAATGTTTGCCTATTCTCTTTTCGTTAGAATTTCCTACGTGCTATCTTCAAGAATAAACATACACTTTCCGTGTTTTAATATGTTAAAGCAAAGTTAAATAATAATTTCCGTGATTGCAAGGATGTGATAATAAAATAACGGAATTATATAAAAGGCAGATTCCCTTCGTCGGCTACGCCTTCGGGGAATGACGCATTTTTAGTGGAGGATTCCCACGCTCGTTTCTCTCGCTCGGAATGACATTTTATTTTTAATTGTCATTGCGAGGAGGAGTTCAACTCCGACGTGGCAATCTCCTATGATGAATGATGTGGAGGATCCCCACAGTCGCTACGCTCCTTCGGAATGACGCTCATATTACAACATTAAAGTAGATAAGTCCGATATTATTTGTTATGACTGTGCCATATAGAATAGTGACGGGTTTCCTTTAACACAAAAGAAGAGCAAAGATTTCTCTTTACTCTTCTCATTCTTTCAATTTTGAATTTTGAATCTTGAATTTTGAATTCTCCTTTACTTTTCAATCAGCGATATGCTGCGCTGGATGAAGTCCGAGAGGCTCTTGCCTTTGAGCATACCGTTTGAGAGCAGCGCAAGGTCGATAATCTGACGTACCAGCTTATTCTCCTTACCTATCTCGCGCAGGCGCTCGTTGCGCTCGTCACGCAGGGTGATAATCTTCTTCGAGAGCTGTTCGCTCATCTCCTTCTCCTCGGCGGTGAACTCCTCGTGCTTCTTACCCTTCACGGTCTCATCGAAACGTTGCTCCTCTGCCACGGCAGCGTCTATCTTCTTGGTTATAGACTTCAACTTATCGCCATAGGCACGCTCCACATCGCCCAGAATGTCGATGACGATTGGGTGGTTGCCATTAACCGTGATGGTGAAGTTGTCGGGCATCTGACCGTAGAATTGGCTCATACCGCCACCGCCCATCTTCGCCATATCCTTCATACGGCGCATAAACTCGTTCTGCGTGATGACCACGGGAGCCTCGTCCGCCGACATAGGCTCAAAAGATATGTCGTACTTAATGGCATCGTCCTTAGGCATCTGACTCTCAAAGACTGGGCGCATAATATCCTGCTGCGCCTCGCTCAGCGACATCGACATCTGCTCCTTCTTTTGGATAAGTTTCTCCACCACATCGCTATCCACACGCACAAAGCGCACCTTCTCATTCTTCGACTCAAAGTAGTTGATGTAGTGGCTGTCGAGCTGTCCGTTCATCTCCAACACGTCGTAGCCCTTATTCTTCGCCGCCTCGACAAAGGGGTGCTTATCCACAGGGTCATCGACATACAGAAGGATGACATTGTCGTTCTTGTCGGTCTGGTTCTCCTTCACAAAGTCGATATACTCCTTTGGCGTGAAATACTTGTCCTCGGTAGATTTCACCAGCATAAAGTCCTGAGCCTTCTCGGCAAACTTCTCGTCGGTGAGCATTCCGTACTGGATAAAAATTTTGAGGTCATCCCACTTCTTCTCGTAGTCGGGGCGCATGGTGTTGAAGAGCTCCTTCAAGCGGTCGGCAACCTTGCGGGTGATGTACGACGAAATCTTCTTCACGTTGGAATCGCTCTGCAAGTAGCTACGCGACACATTGAGCGGAATATCGGGTGAGTCGATAACGCCGTGCAGCAGCGTCAGGTACTCGGGTACAATGCCCTCCACCTGGTCGGTGACGAATACCTGGTTGCAGTAGAGCTGTATCTTGTTCTTCTGAATCTCGAAGTTGTTGTTAATCTTGGGGAAGTAGAGAATACCCGTCAGGTTGAACGGATAGTCGATGTTCATATGTATATAGAACAGCGGCTCGTCGCTTGTTGGGTAGAGCTCGCTGTAAAACGCCTTATACTGCTCCTCACTGATGTCGGCAGGCTTGCGGGTCCACAAGGGGTTGGTGTCGTTGATGATGTTGTCCTTATCTGTATCGACATACTTGCCATCCTTCCACTCCTTAACCTTGCCAAAGGAAATCTCTACGGGCAGGAAGTGGCAATACTTTTTCAGCAGCTCCTGCACCTTCTGCTCCTCGCAGTACTCCTTGCAATCGTCCGAGAGGTGCAGCACGATAGATGTGCCACGCTCGCAGCTTTCGCTCAACTCCTCCATCTCATACTCTGGCGAGCCATCGCATACCCAGTGTACGGGCTTTGCATCAGCCTTGTATGACTGTGTGAAAATCTCAACACGGTCGGCAACCATAAACGACGAGTAGAAGCCCAAGCCGAAGTGACCGATAATGGCCTGGTCCTTATACTTTGCCAGGAACTCCTCGGCACCCGAGAAGGCAATCTGGTTGATGTAGCGGTCAATCTCCTCGGCATCCATACCTATACCGCGGTCAGTCACCGTGAGGGTCTTTTTGTCGGCATCGACACTCACCGAAATCTTCAAATCGCCAAGCTCGCCCTGAAACTCACTCTTCGCTGCAAGGGTTTTCAGTTTCTGGGTAGCATCCACAGCATTTGACACCAACTCACGCAAGAAAATTTCGTGGTCGGAGTACAAGAATTTTTTGATTACGGGAAATATATTCTCCGTTGTTACTCCAATTTTTCCGTTCTTCATAATATAATGTTTTTATTGTTATTTTCCTGTGGCATACCTACAACAAACAATGTGCCACCCAAAAGTGTGTGCCATTTTGACACATCACAGCGGGTGGCGTGGCAGAAAATGCTCGTTTATGGCAGTTATTTATGTTTATGGGAGGTGTGGATGCAGACCCTACCAGCAATATATGCCTACTCCGCCTGCTTGGCAATTTCTTCGTTAAGTTTCTCGACAAACCACTCAGGGGCGCGGCATGGGCGGCGTGTGTCGGCGTGCATAAAACCGAGGGTTACCCTGCCCGTGTTGATTAGTCTGCCCTGCTGGTTATACACCTCACTGCCGATGACAAGGCGTGCTGCGGGCAACTCCTCCATAAAGACCTTGACGGTGAGCACCTCATCATAAAATGCGGGATAGAGATATTTCGACTGCACCTCGATAATGGGTGACATAATACCCCTGCGCTCAAACTCAGCATAGGGAAGCCCCATCTCTCGCAGCCACTCGGTACGCGCCATTTCATAGATGACGATATAATTCGAGTGGTGCATAATACCCATCTGGTCGGTATCCTTGTAACGTACTATTGTGGTGAAACTGTATGATAACAACGACATAATAATCTTATATTTACATTATATTACCTCAACCAACACTTTATCTGAATCAGACACTTGATTGAGGTGCAAAACGCCATTCTCAACTCTTATTGAGCCCTGCTTGCCATTGACGATTGCAGAGTATATACCGGCGGGTGGAAGCAGCTTATTCTTATCAACGTTAAGCACATCGTCCTCACCGCGCTCGCCCATTATAACGTAAGGCTGCGACAGCAACTCGTTGGCAAAACTCATATTGCCGCACTCTATGAGTCCGCGTATCACCGTGGAGCTGACTTTACTGCTTGACACCTGCTGCTGCTCGACCATTGTGATTTTAAGTCCGCCACCGCAAGAATTCAGGTAGTTGAAATCTCCTCCCTTATTATGGCCAAAACGATGGTTGTAGCCCACGACAAGGTTGCCGATGCCTATGCCTGCGATATTCCTACGGATGAACTCCTGATGCGAGGTGCGGCTGAATGACTCGGTGAAAGGTATTATGATGAGGTTATCGATACCCGCCTGCTCCAACAGAAAAATCTTCTCTTCGAGGGTTGAGAGCAATTTCATACCCTCGTCCGTGCCGAGGACATAGCGAGGATGTGGGTCAAAGGTGAGTACGATGCTCTCGGAGCCTACCTCACGGGCAATGCTCTTGACCTGTTCCAACAACACCCTGTGTCCACTATGCACCCCGTCGAAGGAGCCCATCGTAGCCACAGCATTGCTGAACGGCGGCAGAGATTCAAATCCTCGAAAAACCCTCATCATCAGATTAGTTATTCTCCCGCTCCTCGTTCTCCTTGACGAAGTAGGCGACCTTCTCCAAGATGGTTGTGATGTCGTAGTTCTCCGACACTATACCTTGCGGAAAACTGAGCTGCGCCGAGGTAAAGTTCAGAACGCCCTTAATACCTGCATTGATTATGGGCAGCACAAGCGAAGGCGCAACGCGCGTAGGAGAGGATATGATTACAATGCTTACATCCATCTTCTCGACAATCTCCTCAAACATATCCATATGATAGCAAGGTATCTCGTCGATGGTGCTATTAACCTTTTCAGGGTCAATGTCAAAGGCTGTGACAATGCGCAGTTTGCGACGCTTGCCATTGAAGTAGTTGGTAATGGCCTGACCCAGGTGTCCCATACCTATAATGGCGACATTCATAACATCCTCGCTGTCGAGAATCTTGTTGATGAACTCTATAAGCGTCTTGACATCGTAGCCCTTCTTCGTATCGCTCGAAAAACCTATAAGCATAAGGTCGCGGCGCACCTGCACGGCGGTAATGCCGTGCATACCTGCCAGCACGTGCGAGAAGATATGGGTAATACCCTGATTAAGGCAAGAGAGCAGCGTACGACGATACTCGCTCAGTCGCTCAATGGTCTTTTCGGGGATGTTTGTAATGGGTGCCGGCATAATTATTTCAGAGTTATAGTGTGATTGCTGTTGTAGTTTATCCTAACCCACTCGCGGTTGATATACTTGCCACCCGACTCGGTCTGGAAGAACTTATATCCCGTCTGCAAGGGGGCGTAAACCTTGTCCAGCATACTATATTCTATCTCAGAGCGCATACCCAGACCAAATATCATAGCCGTATCGTAGCCTCGGTAAGCATAGAGCGAAGGCAGCATATTAAACGACTCAATATATCGGCTGTCGAACTCCCTGACCAGAGCTGAATCACGCTTGGCGTGGTATGTAGCCACCATCACAACATCATTATTGAAATATGTTGTCGGGTCTATGTTGCTGAAACGACTCCAACGCGAAGAGCCCAACACAACATACTTGCCACACGACTCACTACGCTCGGTAAGCGACACCTTTGCCGAAGATAATGTGCCAAGTATGCGGTCCACATCGGTCTCGTTATTTGCCAGCACGATAAACAATGCGGGGCGGTCGTTTTTAAGAATCTCCTCCACACCCTCAATGGCAACTGCATTGGCCGACTTAGGGGTAAATATGGACTTCTGGTCAAATGAGTAGGTGTAGGCCGTAACGCTCTTGCCCTGCAACCTGGCCTGTATCTCCTGCTCAAACTCCGTGTCGTAGGTGGCAGCATAAAGCAGGTATATGTCGCGTGAGCCGTCGATAAGGTCGGCTATCTTGTCATACTTGCACTCAGGGTCAGGCGACAGCTGAAACAGCGCTGGGCTCTTTGTCGAGGTGATATTTGCCAGAGGCGACACAACAGGAACAGAGTGCGCATGAGCGAACTCCGTCACGGGCTGCAACTCATCCTCATACACGGGACCCACGATAAGGTCGGTGGAAGCGAATGACTCACTGCTGACAATCTCCTTTACTTTAAGGGGGTCGTGCTGTGTATTATATACTGACAACTGCACATTACCTACGCCCTGCTCTTTGAGTTTCTCCAAGCCCAGCAGAAAGCCCTGATAGAACTCCACATAACTCGCATTGGGACGCGAATTGACATTCATCGGGAGCATAAGGGCTATATTCAAATCCTCGGCGGGGGCAATCTTGCTGAAAACTATATTCTCGTCAGAGGAGTGTATCTCAGTCACAGCATCGGGTTGCTTGTCGGCGGCAGCATCTATAAGTGCCACACTATCCTCCTTAGGCATAGGCACACGAATCATAGCTCCTGCCTTCAAGCCGTTGCTTATGTCGTTCAGCTCGGCAAACTCAGCCTCAGTAATGCCATACTTGCGGGAGAGGGAATAGATGGTCTCGCCAGGCTGCACAACATAGTACTTATAGCCGTCATCGGCCGTCTTGTTAAGCGTTTCGGTGTACTCCACAATCTCGGCCTGCGTCTGCTGCTCAGATGAGGAATCGAGCTCCGAACGACGCACCCAGATAGTCTCGCCAATAGTAAGCGACTGAGGGTTCAGCGAAGGGTTGTCCTCCATTAGCGTTGCAACCGAGATATTGTAGTTGCGGGCAATGGCATAAAGAGTCTGCCCCGCCTTGATTTTGTGGGCTATAAACTCCTTCTTACGCCTCTTCTCGCCCGTTGCGAGTTGCTTTTCCGATACGGGAATTTTCAGCGTCTGGTCAATCTTCAAGCCATCGGCTACGGCTGCATTACTCTGTCGGATATCCTCCTCACTCACTCCGTATAGCTTTGATATGGAGTAAAGCGTATCGCCCTTGCGAACGATGTGAACAAAATATTTCTTGCCGTTAACAAACACTATCGTTGCCGAGCGCTTCTCTTCGGAAGAAAATTCTGCTCCCGAAGTGGCAAGCACCGACAAGATAAATCCTGCGGTTATAATGCGCTGAAAAAACCTCATCATTTATAGCATTAAAAATTCTTATCTCGTAGGCGAATCTCAGTAATCACCTTCTTGGTATAGAGTGGAAAGTCGCCCTTTATCATCCAATCGTAGTAACTTGGCTCGCGCTGGAACACCTCGCTGACCTTCATACCCTTATACTTACCAAAGTTAAAGATCTCCTCGCCCTTATCGTTGTAGGCTATGCGCCCTGCATAGTCGGCCATATCGCCACGGTTAGAGAAGTCGGCAAGAGCCGTAATGTCGTTCTCCAACTCGGGGTAGCGGTCCAGCTGAGCCTTCAACACCTCGTATGTGGCGCGTGTGTCTGCCTCGGCAGAGTGCGCATCGGTAAGGTCTTTATCGCAGTAGAACTTATAGGCTGCAACAAGCGTGCGCTGCTCCATCTTGTGAAAGATGTTCTGCACATCAACGAACTTACGCTTCTTGAAATCGACATCTACACCTGCACGCAGAAACTCCTCAACAAGCATCGGAAGGTCAAAACGATTGGAGTTAAAGCCACCGAAGTCGCAACCCTCAATAAACTGGCTCAGCGACTTGGCTATCTGTGCAAATGTAGGCTCATTCTTAACATCGTCGTCAGTGATGCCGTGCACGGCAGTAGCATCTGCGGGGATGTGCATCTGGGGATTTATGCGGCGTGTGCGCGCCACCTCGTCACCATTAGGCATAATCTTTATCATCGATATCTCGACGATGCGGTCTTTGGCTGTATCAACGCCCGTTGTCTCCAAGTCGAAGAAGACAATCGGGCGTTTAAGATTTAGTTTCATTGCTAAGATTTATGCGTTTATCATCATAGGCATCAGCAACATAAGCGTCTCGCTCGACTGCTTATCATCGTACACGGGCTTGAATACACCGGCACGGGTTGAGTCTGCCAACTCCACAACAACCGTAGGAGTCTCAATGTTTGAGAGAATCTCCACAAGGAATGTCGATTTGAAGCCGATGGTGACATTCTGACCCTCGTAGCTGCAAGAGATGGTCTCGTTGGCCGATACCGAGAAGTCTATATCCTGAGCCGTGAGGTTAACCTTGTTGTTGGCGATATCCATACGGATAAGGTTGGTAGTTGGGTTTGAACATACAGCAACGCGCTTGATACCGTTAAGAAACTCCACACGGTCAATCAACACCTTGTTGGGGTTGGCGGTTGGGATAACGGCGTTATAGTTGGGATAGTTACCCTCGATAAGGCGGCACACCAACTTGAAGTTTTCGAGCTGGAAAGAGGCGTTCTTTGCATCGAACGTAATCTCAACAGGCTCCTCCTCCCTGGCGAGAAGGTTCTTCAACAGGTTTGAAGGCTTCTTTGGAAGAATAAACGAAGCGGCAAAGTCGCTGCTCTGCTCAGCAGTAAACTTAACGAGCTTGTGGGCATCAGTAGCCACGAAAGTCAATGACTCGGGCTGGAAATCGAAATACACACCATTCATCACAGGGCGCAACTCATCGTCGGCTGTGGCGAAGATTGTGTGGTTGATACCGTTGATGAGGGTATTAACATCCAGCGAAAGCTTCTTGCTCTCGGCACCCAACGACTGAATTGATGGGTAGCTGACAGCACTTGCACCAGGGATTGAGAGGTGACCGCTTGCCCAGGTGATGGTAATCTCCCAGGTGGTGTCATTAACCTCGATGGTAAGAGGCATCTCGGCAAACTCCTTCAACGAGTCGAGCATAAGCTTTGCAGGGGCTGCGATGGTGCCCTCACGCTCCACGTTATCGACCTTGATAGAGCCGATGATTGTAGTCTCCAAATCTGATGTTGTAACGGTGAGCTCTCCCTCCTTCAAATCCATAAGGAAGTACTCCAAGATAGGCAAAGAGCTCTTATTGCTGATTACCTTGCCTGTGGTCGCCAGAAGCGACAAAAGTGCTGAACTTGATACTGTAAATTTCATGTTGATATATTTTTTGTTATTTCTCTGATAATCCCGTTTATAGCCTTCAAATGGAATTGAGCAAAATTAGCAACAAAAATTATATTTTTGCCAACTTGTCAAGTGCTGTTATAATCATTTTTTCAACAAAAGGCTTATAATCGGTATTGGCACTCTTGGCAATGCGCTGGGCAATGATTGTGCACATCGTCGCAGCACGGTGACCCATAAGTGCTGCCAGACCCGCAATGGCCGAGCCCTCCATCTCATAATTGGTTATGCGTCGTGTGCCGTACCTGAACGACTCTATCTTCTCATTCATACGCTCGTCGGCAGGCTTTAACCTCACCCACCTGCCCTGAGGAGCATAAAAGCCCGGCGAGGCGATTGTTATACCTTCAATGGTTGAGTCCTTGAAGAGCTGCCACAACTCCTGACTTGCATCCACAAAATATGGGCGTGGCATTACGGCATCCCAGGAGGTATGCTCGACAAAAGCCTGCTCCAAGTCAAGGTCACACACCTCATTACGCGAAGCATAGTAGCTCAGCAGCCCATCAAAGCCACACGAGGTGCGGGCAAAGACCACATCACCCACCTCAATATCGGGCTGCAAAGCCCCCGAAGTACCAAGACGCAGGATGGTCAGCTGGCGCAGCTGCTCCCTGACAGTGCGCGTTGCGAAATCGATATTTGCAAGGGCATCGAGCTCGGTCATAACGATATCGATATTTCCAATGCCTATGCCCGTTGAGAGGATGGTCAATCGCTTGCCCTTATAATAGCCTGTGACGGTGTTAAACTCACGGCTCGAAGCACGATGTTCGATACTATCCAGATACTTGGCAATCATCTTCACACGCGCAGGGTCGCCCACCAGAATAATGGTGTCGGCAAGTTGTTCGGGACGCAGATGAAGGTGAAATACAGAGCCGTCGGAATTGATAATCAACTCCGAAGAAGCGATGACTCTCGATGAGGTATTATAAATTTTCTCCAATTAACTTTTTTATATGGCATAAAAGTAATATATTTACATCGATTTACAAAACATTATCCGCACTTTTTTACGCAGAGTATAACTTAAAACCATAATAAGATGACATTGATTAAATCTATCTCTGGCATTAGAGGTACAATAGGTGGCGAGCAGGGCGATAACCTAACCCCTATCGACATCGTCAAGTTCACAACAGCATACGCTCGTTTTATGAGCGAAAAGACCAAGGGCAAGCCTCTTACTATTGTCGTTGGTCGTGATGCCCGAATTTCGGGCGAGATGGTAAACGACATCATCGAGGGAACACTTCTTGGCTGTGGCGTGAACGTCATTAACGTAGGCCTTTGCACCACCCCCGGAACCGAGATGGCTGTTATTACCTACAAGGCCGATGGCGGCATAATCATCACTGCCTCGCACAACCCCAGGCAGTGGAATGCATTAAAACTCCTCAACGAGAAGGGCGAGTTCCTCAGCGACGCCGAGGGTAAGCGTGTGCTCGCCTTGGCCGAAGATGAGAGCTTCGTTTTTCCGAGTGTGGAGGCTATCGGGAAAGTTGTGAAACGCGAAGATTTCAACCCTACGCATATTCAGCAGGTTTTAGCTCTACCATTAGTTGATGTAAAGGCTGTTAAAGCACGCAGGTTCAAGGTGGTAGTGGATGCTGTCAATTCTATCGGCGGAGTTGTCATCCCGGCTCTTTTGGAGGAGTTGGGCTGCGAGGTTGTTCGCCTTAACTGCACCCCCAACGGTGAGTTTGCCCACAACCCCGAGCCTCTGCCTGAAAACCTTACCGAGATATCGGAGGTTATACGCCGCGAGGGTGCCGACTTAGGTGTTGTCGTGGACCCCGATGTGGACCGTCTGGCACTTGTAAATGAGGATGGCACAATGTTTGGCGAGGAGTACACATTGGTAGCCGTTGCCGACTACATACTCTCACAGCAGGCAGGCAACACGGTGTCGAATCTTAGCTCTTCGCGTGCGCTGCACGATGTTACCGTTGCACACGGTGGCACATACTCGGCAGCAGCTGTTGGCGAGGTGAATGTTGTTGCCAAGATGAAAGAGGTGGGTGCTATAATAGGTGGCGAGGGCAATGGCGGTGTTATCTACCCCGAGCTTCACTACGGCCGTGACGCACTGGTAGGTGTGGCGTTGTTCCTCACCTATCTTGTAAAGAGGGGCTGCACGATGACCGAGTTGCGTGCCACATACCCTGCTTACTATGCGTCGAAGAACAAGATACAGCTTACGCCTGCCATTGATGTAGATAACCTCCTGGCGGAGATGAAGCGTCGCTACGCCGCGGAGCGTGTCACGGATATTGATGGTGTGAAGATTGACTTTGCCCAGAGCTGGGTGCACCTGCGTAAGTCCAATACCGAGCCTATCGTGCGTATCTACACCGAGGCGAAATCGGCAGCCGAGGCTGATGCGCTGGCACAGAAGTTCATTGCCGAGATGTCGGAGATTTGCGGATTGTAAAGTGAATACAAACTAAACTATTTATATAATATGGAAAAAGTACAAAATTATATCACAGAGAACAAGGAGCGTTTCCTTGAAGAGTTGTTCGAGGTGTTGCGCATACCTTCAATAAGCGCGCAGTCGGAGCATAAGCCCGATATGATTAAGTGTGCCGAGTGGCTGGCGGCATCGCTCGTCAAGGCGGGTGCTGACCGTGCCGAGGTTATGCCTACCAACGGCAACCCCGTAGTCTATGCCGAGAAGATTATCGACCCCGCAGCAAAGACCGTGCTGGTATATGGTCACTACGACGTTATGCCCGTAGACCCTCGCGCAGAGTGGAACACCGAGCCTTTCGAGCCCGTTATAAAGGATGGTCGCATCTGGGGTCGTGGTGCCGACGACGACAAGGGTCAGCTTTTTATGCACGCCAAGGCTTTTGAGGCGATGTGTGCAACCGACACCCTGCCCTGCAACGTGAAGTTTATGCTTGAAGGCGAGGAGGAGATTGGCTCTCCGAGTCTGTATCAGTTCTGCGAAGATTATAAGGATATGTTGCAGGCCGATATTATCCTTGTGTCGGATACTTCGATGATTTCACTCGACACACCTTCGATTACTTGCGGACTGAGAGGCCTGACCTATATGCAGGTGGAGGTTACGGGCCCCAACAAAGACCTGCACTCGGGTCTGTTTGGCGGTGCTGTGGCAAACCCTGCCAATGTGCTTACACGCCTGGTGGCATCGCTCATCGACGAGAACGGCCGCATAACCATCCCGGGATTCTATGACGATGTACGCGAGCTGTCGGAGGCAGAGCGCAAGGCATTTAATGAGGCTCCATTTAACTTGGAGGAGTACAAGAAGGCTCTCGACATTGACGATGTGGAGGGTGAGCAGGGCTACACCACCATCGAGCGTACGGGCGTGCGCCCCACACTTGATGTGAACGGCATCTGGGGCGGTTATATCGAGGAGGGAACCAAGACCGTCATACCCGCAAAGGCCTCGGCTAAGATTTCGATGCGTCTGGTGCCAAATCAGGACTTCGAGAAGATTGCAGAACTCTTCGAGAAGCACTTCCGCGCCATTGCGCCTAAGTCGGTTAAGGTTGATGTTAAGTTCCTGCACGGCGGTGCGCCCTACGTTTCACCAACCGATATGGCGGCATACAAGGCTGCCGAGCAGGCTATCGTCGAGACCTTCGGCAAGAAGCCATTGCCATTCTATTCGGGAGGCTCTATTCCAATCATCAGCGGTTTTGAGCGCATCCTGGGCATTAAGTCGCTCCTGATTGGCTTCGGCTTGTCGGAGGATGCCATACACTCGCCTAACGAGAGCTATGGCTTGGAGCAGTTCGAAAAGGGTGTGCGCACCATTCCTCTTTTCTACAAGCACTTTGCCGAGTCGAAGTAAGCTGTCGAGGGGCTGAATAAAAAGATATCGTTTGCGGTTTCATTCCGCTATGCAGTTTTTTGGTTGCTTAGGTACAGCAACCGAAAGGAGCGTAACGCAAATTATACTTTTTTATTCAGCCTCTCATTTTTTTTGATATTTTTTTATACTTTTGGTCGTTAGTTTGTAGGTTAATTAAATTTGATTATGGTTAATGAGAATATCCTGTCCACCATTGGGGCTACACCTATGGTGCGCATCAATAAGTTAAACCCCAACCCCAAGGTTAATATCTATGCGAAGCTGGAAGGCTTTAATCCTACGGGGAGCATCAAAGACCGCATTGCCGTACGCATGATAGAGGATGCCGAGCGTAAAGGATTGCTTCATCACGGCAAAACCATCATAGAGCCGACATCGGGCAACACAGGCATAGGTCTTGCCATCGCCGGAATCGTAAAGGGTTACCCTGTGGAGATTGTAATGAGCGAAGCGGTCTCGGTGGAAAGACGCAAGATTTTACGCTCGTATGGAGCAAAAATATTCCTCACACCGGCCGATGAGGGTACCGATGGCGCTATACGTCTGGCTCGCAAAATGGTTGAAGAGGACCCGGAGCGTTACTTTATGCCCGACCAATTTGCCAATGCCGCCAACTACCTGACACACTACGAAAATACCGCCATTGAGATTTGGCAGCAGTGTGAAGGTCAAATAGACTATCTGGTGTGCGCCGTAGGCACATCGGGTACGCTTATGGGTGTGTCGCGTTTTCTGCGGGCAATGAAGCCTGAGATAAAGGTTGTATGTGCACACCCCATCAGAGGTCACTACATTCAGGGGTTAAAGAATATGGAGGAGGCTATCGTGCCGCAGATATACGACCCTTCGCTGATAGATGTGCAGGAGATGATAGAGAGCGAGGAGGCTATTGATATGGCACGTCAGATAATAGCAAACGAGGGAATCTTTGCAGGGATGAGCAGCGGCGCCGCGATGATAGCCGCACTGCGCACTGCGGAGCGCATAGAGAGCGGAAATATAGTGGTTGTATTCCCCGACCGAGCCGAGAAATATTTAAGTACGGCAATGTTTGCCTGCTTCGAGGAGGAGAAATAAAAAATGCGGTCGCCTGACCGCATTTTTTATTTCTCGCTCACTCCAATCAAACGTTGCAACTTCCACGAAAGGTCGGCGTTCTCCATAATGCCGTTAATCTGCTCGGCACACGCTCCGTAGAGATATACAGGCACGATGGTTGCCGTGTGACTGCTTGTACCAAAGTTATAACCTATGCCGCTCTCGGAGAGGCGGAAATTTGTCTTTTTGCTTGGAATGGAGAGGCCTCCCGTTTCGTGGTCGGCAACGACAACGACCAATGTAGAGGGGTGTGCATCGGCATAGTCCATAGCCACCTTAACAGCCTTGTCGAAGTCGCGCATCTCGGCGAGGATACCTGCGGCATCTCTGGCGTGGCTGCGACCGTCAATCTGCGAGCCCTCGACCATAAGCACAAAGCCCTTGCGCTTATCCTGCTTGACGTTGTTAGAGAGTATCTCCAATGCCTTGCTTGTAGCGTCGGCGAGGAAGTTGGGCTGACGCTCCTCAATCTCAGGCATATCGTCATCGGCAACAAGTCCAAACACCTGTCCAGAGGTCTGCTCGGCTATCTCGTTCCAGGTCTTGCAGACTACATAGCCTTTACCATTCAACTCCGCCACATAATCCTTTCCCATTGACTTAAACACCTTCTCGAAATGCTCTGCACCGCCACCGAAGGCGACATCGACACCGCTATCCATAAACTGCCTGGTGATGGTGGTGTAGTCGTTACGGTTCCTGACGTGAGCATAGAACGCTGCCGGTGTGGCGTGCTGTATGGCGTATGTTGCAACCAAGCCCGTGGCGAAATTCTGTCTCTCGGCCTTGGTTATGATTGACTCAACAACCTCACCCTCGGGCGTAAGTCCCAGCCAGCTGTTGTTGGTTTTGTAGCCCGTAGCCAACGCCGTACCTGCGGCAGCCGAGTCTGTCACGCGGTTGTTTGCCGAATAGGTGCGTGTAAGGGCTATATTATCGGCACGGTCAAACGACGTAGGAGCATACTTGTTTTCAAGTTCGAGCATCGAGACGTGCGTAAGTCCCATACCGTCGCCAATTAAATAGATAATATTCTTGACCTTCTGCCTGGGTCGCTTGGCCTCTGCGGGCTGCGCCACAGTGCAGACAAGCAGGATGAGTAGAATTAGTTTTTTCATTTTCTTGATTTTTATTGTGTCAAAATTATATTTTTTTCCTATTTTTACAAAGTAAATCTTTCAAATAATTGCTATGGATGTAAAAATTGCTGAGGACTGGAAAGAACTTTTGCAGGGTGAATTTCAAAAGCCATACTTTGCCGAGTTGGTGAACTTCGTCAAGGGTGAGTATGCCAGCGGAACGGTATATCCTGCGGGGAGAAATATATTTCGCGCATTCGACAAGTGCCCGCTGTCGTCACTTAAAGTAGTTATTATAGGTCAGGACCCCTATCACGGTGAAGGTCAAGCCAATGGATTGTGCTTTTCGGTGAATGACGGCGTGCAGTTTCCACCCTCGTTGCAGAACATTTTCAAGGAGGTGAGTGATGACGTAGGTGTTACAATACCTGCATCGGGGAACCTCGACCGCTGGGCAGAGCAGGGTGTGCTATTGCTCAATGCAGTGCTGACGGTGAGGGCTCACGAGGCAGCATCGCACGCAGGACGCGGCTGGGAGAAGTTCACCGATGCAGTGGTGAAAGCCATAGCCGAAAAGAAGGATGGCATAGTGTATATGTTGTGGGGAAACTACGCGCAGAAAAAGGGGCAGATTGCCGATGCGCAGCGCAACCTTATATTAAAGAGTGTTCACCCCTCACCCCTATCGGTTTACCGTGGGTTCTTCGGGTGCAAACACTTCTCACAGGCAAATGCCTACCTGCTAAGCATAGGCAAAAGTCCAATAAATTGGTAGTATGGAGATTCGTGAAGTTTTTGGCGAAGCTGATATTCGCCGTATGACAAAGGTCGCCGAGGTGGTGTGGCGCGAGGCGAACATATCGTTCTGCACACCCGAGCAGGTGGAATATATGATTGAGATGTTTCAGAGTTACGAGGCCGTGTCGGGGCAACTTATGCACGGCTACCGTTACTTCCTCGTGGAAGAGGAGGGTGAGATATTGGCATACTTCGGCGTGCAGCCACAGGGCGAGAGGCTGTTCCTGAGCAAGTTCTACATCTTAAAGGAGCATCGCGGCAAGGGCATATTCTCATTGGGACTTGACTTTATGTGCAGGCTGTGTCGCGAGCAGCAGCTCGACACCATATACCTCACGGTAAACCGCAACAACCATCACGCCTGTGAAGTGTATCGGCATAAGGGCTTCCGCATAGCCGAGGAGGCTGTGGCGGATATTGGCTGCGGCTTTGTGATGGATGATTATATCATGGAGTACTACATATAAAAAGAGCCTGTCTAACAAGTTTTTTGTTAGGCAGGTTTTGTATAAGTAGAAAAGTTTGTATCTTTGCCAACGAGCTGTTCAGCTTTATCGGGAACTAAAAGAGATGTAATAATATTTGATTGTTCAGCCGAGACTGTACGC
>JAZUMN010000086.1:0-3553 GCA_045603645.1 Alistipes sp.
ATGTTGCTATGTGCAACAATGGTAGGATTTGTTTCGTGCGAAAAAGATGAAGGCAATGCGAGCGAAGGTTATCCATCTATAATTGGTACTTGGTCTCAACTTATAGGCAGTTCAAGTGGGGATAATGCTACGATTGACACCGAAGTTGTATGGATATTTAGAGAAAATAACACAGCAACAGAGCAATTGCTGATTATTATGAATGGCACGGTTGTAAAAACTCAAAATCTTCAATTCACTTATACATACTATGGAACTTATATTGATTTGAAAAATGATAAAACGACAATACGGTATAATGTTTCAATAAGCGGCAATACAATGAGACTCGGTAACGATGAAAGTGGGTATTTTAATTTAACTAAATGGTAGAATTATGTGGCTATTCAGCATTTTATGCTTCTTTTGTTTTCTTACGGAAATTCTCGGAGAAAAACACGGTAGAAGATAACGAATAGGGCGCAATTTCGGTTGCTCCCTTTGATAACAAAATTTTTAAGTGTAGATTTGTATATAAATACCTAAATAATTATGGAAGGATTTATTGTATTAGTAGGTTTGATTTGGAGTATATTATGTATTATCTTGTTCTTCAAAGTATGGAAAGCGTGTGATAATATTCAGCGAATAGCAGATAAGTATGTCCCTGAAAATGTAAAAAAAGACAATGATAATAAAAAAGGTAAATCAACTCTTGAATCAAGAGAAGATATTGATAAATGGCTTCAAGAAGAGTAATAAAAATTTTCGGAATTCTATATTGTCATTGCGAGCGAACAGAGTGAGCGTGGCAATCTTCCACTAAACTCTCTAAATTCCCTAACCTCCCTAATCGCAAAAAAACAAGGGGTTGTCCAACAAGTTTTTGAAGGACAACCTCTTTTCCTTGAAGTTGTATAACAAGAGCTAATTTTAGGCTTGCGCAGACTCGAAAACCGCAGTTTACTTGGCGTAAATGAGGATTTTCGAGGCAAGCGTAACGACAAAGTAGCCTTGTTAGACAGCTTCTTTGGTTAAGGCCGAAAATCTTAGTAAGCAAGCTTCAAGACCTCCATAATATCCTCGCGGCTTGCAGGTGGGTTGCACTTCAACATACCATCCTGACCGAAGCTTACGCGTACAACGCCCTCGACGATGGCTGGCAAGTCCTCCTCGGTGATGTTGTAGTCACGCAATGTGAGAGGTACCTTGATATCGCCCAGGAACTGCTTGAAGCGCTCGATACCCTCCAAAGCAATCTCCTCCTGGCTCTTGCCTGTGGTATCAACCTGCATAACATTCTTGGCAAAGCGTACATACTGCGACAAACGACGTGAGTGCATATACTTCATCCACGCAGGCATCAGGATAGAGAGCGAAGCGCCGTGTGGTACGCGGTGACGTGATGTGAGCACGTGACCAATCTGGTGGATGGGAGTCCACGCGTCACCAGGTGATGCCCAGCCGTTGATGGCGCAGGTAGCAGCCCACTGCAAGTGTGAGCGTGCCGAGATGTTGGCAGGGTCAGCCAATACCTTGCCTACGTTGTCGATAACGGTGCGGATAACACCCTCCTGGAAGTAGTGCTGCAAGTCGCTGTCCTCCTCGCCGTTGATGTAAATCTCCAACACGTGAGAGATAGTGTCGGCAGCAGCACAAGCGGTCTGGAACGCTGGCAGGGTAAGGGTCAGCTCTGGGTCGATGATTGAAGTCTTAGGGTAGAGTACAGGGCTCCAAATGTATGACTTCTCCTTCAATGCGGCGTTGCTCACTACCGAACAGTTATTCATCTCGCTACCTGTTGCAGGCAGTGTGGGAATCATCATCGTAGGCAATGACTTTGTAGGAGG
Source organism: Alistipes sp. (assembly GCA_045603645.1). Lineage (GTDB taxonomy): Bacteria > Bacteroidota > Bacteroidia > Bacteroidales > Rikenellaceae > Alistipes. The sequence continues at coordinate 1,830 of JAZUMN010000086.1, forward strand.
CACAGCGTCCACCTGGTCGTGGCGGCTGAATACCATATTCCACAACTCACCCTCGTAATATACGCCGGCAGCAACAGCCTTGGCAGCATCCATGGCGCTACCGCCACCAACGCCGATGACCAAATCTACATTCTTCTGCTTGCACAACTCCACACCCTTGGCGATAGTAGTAATCTCAGGGTTGGGCTCAGCCTCGTAGAATGTATATACGTTCAAGCCTGCATCTTTCAGCATGCCCTCGATGCGCTCCATCAATAGCTGCAAGAATGCCAAATCTTTGTATGACACAAGGCATACGTTCTGTCCCAATGCCTTTGCCTCCTCGCCGATGCGCTTCAACTCACCGGCACCGAACAACACTCTAACGGGGTTGTAATACTCAAAGTTATTCATAATAAAAGGTTTTATGTGTTAATTTCTATAAAGTCAAAATCGTCTGAAAAAGCAACTCAACCACAAAATTACAAAACTTAAACTACAAAAACAACAGTCGCACGCCTAAAACGCTGCATTTTTCTGCTCTCTTTCGCTCCAAAATCAGAATATGGACTCTTTTGTCTCGGTGGTGAGTAGTTCAAGAGCCTTCATACCCATCACCGAGTTACCCTTGCTGTTGAGGCGCGGACTCCACACCGCCACCGAGTATCGCTGGGGGTATATCGCCGCAATGCCTCCTCCGACACCGCTCTTGCCGGGCAGACCTACATAGTAGGCAAACTCGCCCGCCTCGTCGTAGAAGCCGCACGTCTGCATAATGGCATTCATACGCTTCACCTGCGACATTGTAAGCCTTATGTCGGCATAGTCGAATGTGCGGTGGTGGTTGGCGAAGGCCAGGAAGGCTAGCGATAGTTCGCGGCAGCTCATCTCCACCGAGCACATCATAAAGTAGAAGTGCAGCACACGCTCAATGTCGTTTTCTATCGTGCCGTGATACTTCAACAGGTTGGCGATGGCGGCATTCAGGTAGCCCGTCTCGCGCTCCGATAAGGCTACTTTGTTGTTGTAGCCGATAGTAGGGTTATTCGCCACAGCGCGCACAAAGCGCAGGAACTCCGCCTCGGGGTCGTCGTAGTGCGAGAGCAGGATGTCGGCCATAACTATCGCTCCGGCATTGATGAATGGGTTGCGAGGTACGCCGTGCTCCACTTCAAGCTGTATGAGCGAGTTAAATGCCGTACCCGAGGGCTCACGACCCACACGCTTCCACAACTCGTCGCCCTTAATCGAGAGGCACATAGCCAGCGCAAAGACCTTCGAGATACTCTGGATGGAGAACCGTGTGTCGGCCTGCTCTATCGCAGCACTATCGCCCTCTATGGTGTGTATGCACATTCCGAATTGGTCGGGGTTTACCTTCGCCAACTCGGGTATGTAGTCAGCCTGCTTGCCCTCCTTGGCGTAGGGCTGTATGGAGTGGTATATGTTCTGTAAGATGTGTAGATAATCCATCGCTAGTGCTGTTTAGAAATTACTCTCGTAAATTTTGAGTAAAATTATAAAAAAAATGCAAGAAAACAAAGAATCTGCCTAACAAGGCTCTTTTGGCATCTGCCTTGTCTGAAAAATGCTCATTTACGCTGAGTAATTAACCCACACAAGGGTGGCTTTTCCTCCTCGCGGCTCGGCAAAGTAAACAAGCTTACTCTGCTCTCGCTCCGCAGCGTCGGTTGCGCTTTTTCATCCTGTGAGCAGCTTCAAAATAGCTCTTGTTATGCAAATTC
>JAZUMN010000087.1:0-39769 GCA_045603645.1 Alistipes sp.
TCTCCGACCTTTATCGGAAAATGAAATCTAAAAGAAAATGAATAATATTGAGCCGGAGACCGTGCGTACAGTCTCGGCTGAACAATCAAATATTATTACATCTCTTTTAGTTCCCGATAAAGCTGAACAGCTCGTTGGCAAAGATACAAACTTATCTACTTATACAACACCTGCCTAACAAAAAACTTGTTTGACAGGCTCTATACCTTATCTACAACAAACTACCCCACTAATTCTCGGGGGCGAACATTGGATCCCAGGCAGGCAGCAGCGTAGGCTTCTGGTCGAGCATCTTCAAGATATCTTCGGGGATATACTTGCGCTCGACAACTACGCGGAACATATACTCCTCGAACCACTCATCGGTCATAATCAGGTTGCCATAGTAGCCCGAGCCTGCGCCCCAGCTATTCTCAACCATCCACTTCTTTGGCTTGCCCGCCTCATCCAAATCTACGGCGATGAGCGTCATGGCGTGTGACGAGCCGCTGGCATAGGTTTGTATGCGCTGCTTCTTATCCATTGTAAATGAGGTGTTGAAGAGCGACGCATAGTCGAAATTGGCGATATCGAGCGTACCCTTTGAACGATTGATGAACTTACCAACATCGCACGAGAAATACATAGCCGTATTATCCTTGATTGAGGCGATAGCCAACTCCTTAACTCGCTCGATAGGCAGGTTTATGTAGAGCCAATTCTCGCCGTCATAGACGTGGCGGTCGTACTCAATCTCATACACCTTGTTATATTCGCGCGAAGGGTCGTTCATAATCATTATGTAGTTCTGCTCCAACTCCTCGCCTACATACTCATCGTAGAAGCTCTTGGGAGTGTAAGTCTTCTTGCTGACCAGCTTGCCCGACTTATCGTAGCGTGCCCACTCAAACTCCTGTGGAGGGACACCCAGGCACTCAACCAGGATGTAGTAAACCTCAGCAAGCATAGCCTCCTTGCGCTCCATAGCCTTGGCGGGTTTCATATCACGCAACTCCAAAGCCCACTCGCGCAGCTTCAACTTCAAGATGTTACCCATTGCCGAGGTGTTGTTGCTCTGGAAGGTCTCAGGCATAGCCGATTTAGGCACTACGCCATACTTCATTATAAGGTTCGACACGCCCGTAAATTGACCTCCATCATTGAGCGGGTGACGCAACAGCCAATCAACCTTGCGGTCGGTAAGGGGCAAATCGCGGGTGTCTATAATAGCTTGCAGGAAGAGGTTACTCTTCTCCAACTGGTCGTAGAAGTAGTTGTAGTTCTGCGAGAACTCAAAGTCCGAGAGGTTGTACTTTGTAATCATCTTGGCACGCAACACGTTAAGACCCGTGAACAGCCAGCAGCGACCCGATGATTTTTGGTCGGTAATACCCCTGGTGGCAACGCGATGCGAGAAGTGGGTGTCAATCATCGCCAGATTCTCGGAGTTCATTGCCAGCGTAGCCATTGATGTCGATGCAAGTGCATTCTTTACGGCTTTCTGCGCAGGAGTAGCCGTATAGGCCTTGCTTATACGAGCCAACATATCCTCGCTGATACCTCCATCCTTAGTCTGTGCCGCAGCACTCAGCACGCCCGCCATAAGCAAAGCGGTAAAAAACAATCTCTTCATAGTACTATTTAATTTAAGTTATTCCAATATCTTCTCATACGCCAGGCGGCGGCTCTCAATAACCACATCGCCGCAGTATGTGTAGTCCAACGACCCTACAAGGCTCTGCATAATTTTATTGTCAGGATGAGTGTCTATTCGCATACTGCCAACCCGCTCGGCAGCCATAGCCTCCGCAGCCGAGAGGAATCGCTTGGCAAAGCCCATACCCACAAATATCTCAGACACACACAGACGATGCACAACGGCATACTCTCCGCTTGTGAGCCACTTGCCACCCGTCAGTTCATCGTAGGCGGGCTCGCCCGTGAAGATTACTGCGCCATAGGCTATTATGGTTGCGCCCTCTGACAGCACCATACCTACCCCACCTGCCACATCCTGCTCGATGCTTGTGCGGTTGGGATATCCCCGTTGCCACTGATCTATGCCCGCAGCACCCAGACGCTTTGAGGCGGCGAGCACCATAGCCTCCACGCAATCGATATCTTCTTTTGTAGCCTTACGAAATACCATACCTGTCAAATTACGCAAAGATAAGCAAAATCAGGCTGTTTTACAATAGAAGAGCAGCCAACTCGAAAATAAAAAAGCAACAAACTCGAAAGTTTGCTGCCTTAGTGGTTGAGCTACTCGGATTCGAACCAAGAATAACAGAACCAAAATCTGCTGTGTTACCATTACACCATAGCTCAATCGTCGCTCGTAAGCGGTGACAAAAGTAATGCAAAAAAATGAATAGTCAAAATTTTCTTGCAACAATATTATTGGCAGTACATTGACTCGCCAAAGGATTACAACTTGGCAAGGAAGCGCTGCTTATCAACTATAAACCTCTCGTGCTCACCCTCGCCAATTACGCCCTTCTCGTCCCAGGCCCTGACGGCAAAGGTCAGGCGGCGACCATCCACCGAGATAAGCTCCGCCTCGGCAGTTATGGTAGCACCCAAAGCCGACGCCTTGACGTGCGAGCTGCGCATCATAGTACCTACCGTCGTCGTGCCCTCTTCGAGAGCAGGTGCCACGGCATTCATCGCTGCATTCTCCATAAGGGCAATCATCGCAGGCGTAGCAAACACCTCCATATCGCCCGAGCCGAGCCTGAGGGCGGTGTTATCGCTCGACACCGCCACACAGCTCTGATATTTAAGACCAGCCTGCAACATACCCTACTCGATTACAACCTCCAAGATACCCGCTGCGGCATAAGCCTTAGGCTGGATGTGTATGCGTACGGCATCGGCCTTGATAGGCTCTGCCGGATGCACCATATTGTATTGGTCGGCAAAGGCGTTGTAGCTGTCGGTATTGTAGAGCTCCCACTTCTTCCACTCGCCTGCGGTGCGGTACTCCAAAGACCACGACTCGGGGAGCTGTACGCCTCCATTGTCGTTATACCAATATACCATAACGCTCTCCACGGTCTGCTCCTTTTTAAGTTCAAGCTCTACCGTCTGAGCCTGACCCTTCACAGGCCAGCTCGTCCAGCGAGGAATACTTCTGTCGAAGGAGTTCTTGGGCTCCTTGCCATCGGCCACGGCCAGGACATTGTCATTTGGGAAGGTGTGGCTTGCCGTAACGCTCTTAACATTACCCACAACGTGAGGTATAGCATCGTAGGCTGTCTGCTTATCGCGTGCAAACCATACGTTCATCGTGACATTGTCACCACGGTTGTTCCAAGCGTAATAAGGTATAAGCGTCAGCGTAGCCTTCTCTGCCTCGTCACCAACGACAGCCTTTGCAGGCAGAGTGATGTAGGTAATACCATTGAGAATACCCTCCTCAAATGTTGCAAGGTCGCCCTGCTTGCCTATCTTGCTAACCACATAATTTGATGCAGGGTGCTCGTTGTCGGGCTGCTCGGCACAATATACCAGAGGACCACGCGTGATGCAGACTCTATTCACATCCGCCTCAACACGCTCGTCGGCTACGGAGTAGCGCAACGGCATTGGCAACCTGAGTTCTACCCTGTCGCCCGCCTGCCAAGTGCGCCTGATAGGCAGATAGCCATCAACCACCGTCGTGCGCACACGCTCGCCATTGATTGTAGCCACAACCTTCGACTTATTGTTGTCGGCATAAGAGTAGAGTTTGCCAGGCATAAACTGCTCGCCACACCAGGTTGGGATACGCAGCCACAGCGTGAACTCGGTACCCTCCTTTGTTGGCTCTACCTCGATAGATATATCCTCGCCAAATGGGTACTTGGTCTGCTGCGTGAGCTTCACATCGCCCGCAGCCAGAGGCACCACGGTTGAAGAGCCTGCATACAGGGCGCAGTAGATATCATCCTCGGTGTGCGAGTAAATCATACCCGAAATCTGAGGTATCAAACGAGCCATATTTGATGGGCAGCAGGCTGTACCAAACCAGGGCGAGCGACCTGCGCGGCCGTGGTTGAACGCCTTGCGGCCATCGGCCTCCAACACATTAACGTAGAAGAAGCGGTTGCCCTCGATATTCACACCCGCCAACACATTATTGTAGAGCGACACCTCGGCAGCATCGACATACTTAGCCTCGCCCGAAGCAAGGAACATTCGGAAGTTAAAGAGCACGTTACCCACTGCGGCACACGTCTCGTCGTAGGTATCCTTGTTGGGCAGCACATACTCAGGACCAAAGCCCTCAATGCCGGGCACCGAACCCAAGCCACCGTTGATGTGTATCTTCTTATCCATAACATCGTGCCAGATAGCTTCCAACGCAGGGTTAAGCGTCGTATCGCCGAACTCTGCCACAACATCCGCCATACTTGAATAGAGGTACATAGCGCGTACGGCGTGACCCTCAGCTGTGCGCTGCTCACGCACGGGAGCATGCTGCTGCGCATACGATGGAGCCATAACACCACGACCCTCGGGGATATAGGTCACACCACGGATATCGATAAACTTCTTTGCCATATCGGCATAGAGCTTATTGCCCGTAGCCTGCGAAAGCTTAATGAGAGCCATCTCTATCTCCTCGTGACCCGGAGCCTGCATAACGGGCTTGCCGCCATTGTAGTTAGCATCGCCCTCGAAGAATACTTTGTTGATGTGCTGGGCATTCTTCTCTGCTACGTCCAGCCACTTACGCTTGCCCGTAGCTCGGTAGTAGGCAATGGCACCCTCGTACATATGTCCCACATTATAGAGCTCGTGGCTGTGTACCACCTTGCTGTAACGTGATGTACCCGTGCGCAGGTGGTCGGAGTTTTGGGTATGAGCAGGTAGCTGATGACGCTCATAGAGGTATCCATCCTCATCTTGCGCCTCGGCAATGACGTCGATGATAGCATCCATCTGCGCCTCCAACTCGGGGTCGGGCTCCAAGATTAAGAGGTAAGCAGCGCCCTCCATAACCTTAAAGAGGTCGGATGCCACGAAATATGGGCCCTGAAAGCGACCCGTAAGCTTCTTGCCGTTGCGGTGGTCGATGACCATACGCAGATTATCCACAGCGTGGGCTACCTTCCCCAAAGCGAAAGGCACCAGAGTCTGCTTTTGTGTTTTCAGACGAGGCAACCAGAACTCATCCTGCAACTCCACCTTCTCAAAAGTTACGGGCGTAAGCGACTCCTTCTCACGCTCGATAGTCTGTGTCTTGGTCTGACACGACGAGGCAACCGCCAACAAAGCGATAGCCAATAATAATTTTGTCACTTTCATAATATTTGTTTAGTTAGTATTGTTTTGCTCTACAAAGATAGGCAAATTGTGCAATATCTGCAAGTTTTCTTCAACTGCGATATTACTTCTTCTCGCGTTTGGGGAACCAGCCGCGCTCGACACGTTTCTTCTGCTCGAACAACTCCCCTATCGACCAAAATGACGAAGCACCCCACACCGCCAGAAGTGTTGACCACAACACATTCTCAATCATCAGCGATGCTACGACTGTCACAACACCCATCACAGCAAAGACCCACCAGCAACGAGTACCGAAGTAATACTCACCCTTGATTACCAACGGATGAAAGATGCCTATTATAAGGAATGTAGCCACTCCTATCAACAAACCTGTAAAATACATATCGCTCTAAATTTTCAAATTATCAATCATTCTCTGCACCCTCTCCAAGAATCGTGCGGCGTGCGCTCCATCCATCTGCGTATGATGAAATTGGAACGATATATTCAGGTAATACTTAAACCATCGACGTGAATAACGCCCCCAAATAATAAATGGATTATTGAATATTCCGCTATACATTCCGCCACCATATTCCAACTCCGTATCGACAACAGCAGAAGTCCCTATAACCATACACTCGTTAGATAAATCGCGGTCAGCACAACTCGTGGCAACCACTGAGGTATTTGCCATATAATCGCGACAATAACTCTCAAAGTCGCCATCAAACTCTATATCGCAAGAATTAACATCTCCCACAGAATTCATCACCTGCGAGTTGATGGCGATCTTGTCAAACTGCATCAATTTATCTCCCACGGGCAGGAGATAAAACTCCTTCTGTTCGAGGGCAGCCTTGCCAATACAGTAGCATAGCAACATGTTGAATTTCAAACATTTTCTCTTGCTCAGCCTGACAAGACGAGTAATATCCAACCTCTTAACGAATGTAAGCATTGGATTAGGCGCATCTTTCCATATTTCAAACTGACGACCTCGTGGTGTTGAGTGTGGATCTACGGCTCTCATAATTTTGTTGTTTTTCAATAAAGTGGTGCGAATATACGAAAAATAAGCACAAAAACATACAATTTACATCCGTTTTACGCCTGCACACCCTAATTTATAGACAAATGTTATAGTGTTGTCATAAAGAATTTATATCTTTGCATGGTTTTTCATTGAGTATAAAAAATAAGATAGACTATGTTTGAAAATCTAACAGACAAACTTGAACGCTCGTTCAAAATTTTGAAGGGAGAGGGCAAGATTACCGAGATTAACGTCGCCGAGACCCTGAAAGAGATACGCCGTGCGCTCATCGACGCCGACGTGAACTACAAGGTGGCAAAGACATTTACCGACGAGGTTAAGCAGAAGGCTTTGGGTCAGAATGTGCTCACAGCTGTAAAGCCCGGTCAGATGATGACCAAGATTGTGCGTGACGAGCTGGCGCAGCTTATGGGAGGCACCGCTACCGACATTAAGTTGGAGGGCACGCCTGCTGTTGTGCTCATCGCCGGTCTGCAAGGTTCGGGTAAGACTACATTCTCGGGTAAGCTGGCTTCAATGCTCAAAACCAAGAAGGGCAGAAAGGTGTTGCTCGTGGCGGGAGATGTATATCGTCCTGCGGCTATCGACCAGTTGAAGGTGCTGGGTGAGCAGATAGGTGTGGAGGTATATACCGAGGCGGGCAATATGAACCCTGTGGAGATTGCCCAGCATGCAATTCAGTATGCGCGTCAGAACTCTTTCAACGTAGTAATTGTCGATACGGCAGGTCGCTTGGCTGTTGACGAGGCGATGATGCAGGAGATTACCGCCATAAAGGCCGCCGTAAACCCAAGCGAGACGCTCTTTGTGGTGGATTCGATGACGGGTCAGGATGCCGTAAATACAGCCAAGGAGTTCAATGACCGCCTGGATTTCGATGGCGTAGTGCTCACCAAGCTCGATGGTGACACTCGTGGTGGCGCTGCCATATCTATCCGCTCGGTAGTAAATAAGCCTTTGAAGTTTATTTCAAGTGGCGAGAAGATGGATGCCTTGCAGGTATTCCACCCCGAGCGTATGGCCGACCGTATATTGGGTATGGGTGATGTCGTATCACTTGTTGAGCGCGCACAGGAGCAGTATGACGAGGAGGCGGCACGTCGCTTGAAGAAGAAGATTGTCAAGAACCAGTTTAACTTCAACGACTTTATCGAGCAGATTAACCAGGTGAAGAAGATGGGCAGCTTGAAGGATATCGCTTCGATGATTCCAGGTATGGGCAAGATGCTCAACAACGTAGATATTCCCGACGATGCATTCAAGCAGGTGGAGGCTATCATAGGCTCGATGACTCCCGCCGAACGCGAGAATCCCGAGATTATAAATGCACGTCGTCGTGAGCGCATCGCCAAGGGCTCAGGTACTACGATGGCAGATGTAAACCGACTTATGAAGCAGTTTGAGGATACGCGCAAGATGATGAAGATGGTTGCGGGCGGAGGTCTGCAACAGAGAATGGCGCAGATGAAGCGCGGCGGTTTCCGCAGATAAAGCTTAATAATCACAGATTATTACCTTTTAGACCCGTGTGCTTGCACGGGTCTTTTTTTATCTTTATCTTTGCACGATTAACACAAAAAAGAGAATGCATAAATCAGGTTTTGTAAACATCATAGGCAACCCCAATGTGGGTAAATCGACGCTTATGAACGCTTTGGTAGGCGAGCGCCTCTCAATCATCACATCTAAGGCTCAGACCACACGCCACCGCATTATGGGCATTGTAAATGGTGAGGATTTTCAAATCGTTTACTCCGACACGCCGGGCATCTTGAAGCCCGCCTACAAGTTGCAGGAGTCGATGATGAACTTTGTACATGGAGCCGTGGATGATGCCGACGTAATACTATACGTCACCGATACCGTCGAGCAGAGTGACCGTCAGGAGGCTATCGTCGAGCGCATAAACCGCAGCGGCATACCCACAATCGTTGTCATCAACAAGATAGACCTCACAACGCCTGATAAATTAGAGACCTTAGCTCAGGAGTGGCAGAGCCGCTTGCCTGAGGCTGTTATTGTTCCCGTGTCGGCTAAGGAGAAGATAGGTATGGGTGGCGTGCTGGATGCCATATTGGAGCGTCTGCCCGAGGGTGAGCCCTTCTATGACAAGGATACACTCACAGACAAGACCTTGCGTTTCTTTGCGTCGGAGATTATACGCGAGAAGATACTGCTGAACTACGACAAAGAGATACCCTACTGTTGCGAGATTGAGATTGACACCTATAAGGAGGAGCCTGCCATAGACCGCATATCTGCCACGATATATGTTGCACGCACCTCACAGAAGGGAATCGTCATAGGCCATAAGGGCGAGCGATTGAAGCGTGTAGGTCAGCAGGCACGCGAAGATATGGAGCGCTTCCTGCAAAAGAAGGTCTTTTTGCAGCTCTTTGTCAAGGTGCAGGAGGACTGGCGCAACAACGAGCGTCAGCTGCGCCGCTTCGGCTACGAACAGCAATAAATTGGCAACATTGGGCGTTTGAGTTCAAGATACAATCACAACAGGCATAAATGCGAAGCAGATTTATACAGATAACCCTTACGATAATCATCACTCTGAGTGCGTGGTGTGCCAGCACGCAGTACAACAAGGCGTACTTCTACAATATGGGACGTAAGCTGATGACCAACGATGATTATCAGGAGGCTATCCGTGTGCTGAATGTCCTGCTGCGCTTCGATGCCGATGCCTACGAGGGTTACTTTCTGCGCGGCATTGCCAAGTATAATATGGACGACCTGCTGGGTGCCGATGCCGACTTCTCGCTTGCCATAGAGAAAAATCCCGTCTTTACCAATGCCTACACATACAGAGCCATAACACGCTCACGGCTGGGCAACTACGACGATGCGCTGAATGACTTTCACGAGGCCATAGAGCTACGCCCCGACTTGCCGGGCCCCTATTACAGTCGTGGCGTCACACGCCTGCTAAACAAGCAGTTCAAGGAGGCTATTGCCGACTTCGATATGTTCATCCGCCATGAGAAGAAGGTTGCAGATGCTTACATCAACCGAGGTGTTAGTTATCTCTACTTAAAAGATACCCTCAAAGCATACGAGGACTTCTCGACAGCCATACGCACCAACCGTGAAGACCCCAACGGTTACAATCGCCGTGGTATGTTGCTGATGCAGCAGCAACGCTTTGCAGAGGCCGAGGAGGATCTGGATATTGCCATACAGCACGACTCGTCGTACGTTCTCTCGTTCTTTAATCGTGCGTTGCTCTACTCCGACACCAAGCGACCTATGCTGGCATTGAGTGACTTCGACCACGTCATTGAGCTGGACTCGACAAATTCGCTGACCTATTTCAACCGTGCCATCGTACGCTCGCAGATAGGCGACTACAACCGTGCTTTGGAGGATTACAATCGTGTGGTGCGCTACTCGCCCAACAACGTTCTGGTATATTACAACCGTGCCATGCTGCACTCTCAGATAGGTGAGTTGGATAAGGCAATAGAGGATTACTCGCACGCCATAAGACTCTACCCCGACTTTGCCAACGCCTACCTTAACCGCAGCCAGTTGCGTATGTTTATGGGCGATATGAAGGGGGCACGGCACGACAGGCAGACCGCCGAGCGTAAGATTGCCGAGTATAAGTCACGTCTGAGTGACAGCACCTACTCAATATATGCCGACACCACGCAGAAGTTTGACAAGCTGCTTTCGTTTGACGCCAAGGAGAAGAGCTCGGACTTTAACAACATTGTAAACAACGCCACGACCAAGGGTGCTGACATAAAGTTGTTGTCGCTGTTTAAGTTTACACTGATGAAAGCTGACTCGGCACTTATGGCACGAGATGAGCTATACTATTCGCAGCGTATGGTGGACTTTAAGTTAAAGGTTAAGCAACCACAGTTAATACTCTCTAACAGAGAGAGTAACATCACAGCCGACTCACTAATAATTATTGACCGTCAGGTGGCCGAGCAGCTGCGGCGTGAGGATGGTAACTGGATATTGTATTTCCGCCGAGGTGTGTCGCAGTCGCTCATCAAGCAATACACCAATGCCGTGAATACCCTCTCGCAGGCCATTGCGCACAACCCCACAAATCCGTTCCTATATATAAATCGTTCTACCACACGCGCCGAGATGATTGACTTCATATCGTCGATTGACAACTCGTACCAGCGCATTGCCATAGACGCCGACCCCGCCAACAGGTTACAAAACCGCAGTTCGCGAACTTACAACTATGACGATGCCATTGAGGATATCAACAAGGCGATAAAACTATACCCCGATTTTGCGTATAGCTACTACAACCGAGCCAACCTCTACGCCATATCGAATATGTTGCCCGAGGCATACGAGGACTACACCAAAGCCATAGAGTTAAACCCTCACTTTGGCGAGGCTTACTTCAACCGAGGCCTGGTGCAGATTTATATGAAGGATACACGCAAGGGCTACCTCGACCTCTCGAAGGCGGGCGAGCTGGGTATTATGAGTGCTTACGAGGCTCTGCGCAACTACACAAACGATTAAATAAATTACAAACAAAAACTTAAATAAATTATGACACAGACAAAGAGATTAAACGATTCGGCGGCAGCCCGCTGGCTGGCGCTTATCATCGTGTCGTTTACGATGATGTGCGGTTACTTCATCACCGACGTAATGGCTCCGTTGGAGGATTTGCTTACCAAAACGCCCGCCGAAGGAGGTCTGGGCTGGACAAGTGACGATTATGGTTTCTTCTCGGGTGCCTATGGTTACATCAACGTATTCCTTCTAATGCTCTTCTTCGGAGGCATTATCCTCGACAAGTGCGGCGTGCGCTTCACGGGTATTATGAGCAGCGGACTGATGCTTGTGGGTACGCTCATCAAATGGTATGCACTCGATGGCAGCTTCGCAGATACCCAGCTCTTCGGCTACCCCTTGCAGGTTATTCTTGCAGCCTTGGGCTTTGCCATCTTTGGTATGGGTGCCGAGATTACAGGTATTACCGTTACGAAGGTCATCGCCAAGTGGTTTACAGGTCACGAGCTGGCTTTTGCTATGGGCTTGCAGGTGGCTATGGCACGTATAGGTACTGCGGCAGCATTGGCTTGCAGCCTTCCTTTCGCAAATGCTATGGGCGATGTTGCAGCTCCCGTATTGCTGGGCGCAGCGCTGCTCTGCATAGGTTTTGTGGCATACCTGGTTTATGGCGTTATGGATAAGAAGTTAGATGCCTCAGTTGCCGCTGCCGAGCAGGCTTCGGCTGAGGATGAGGGCTTCCATTTCAGCGACTTGAAGGTTATCTTCACAAATGCAGGCTTCTGGCTTATTGCCATCCTCTGCGTATTGTTCTATTCAGGCGTCTTCCCATTCCTGAAATTTGCCACCAAGTTGATGATTTACAAGTATGGAGTTGAGCCCGAGTTGGCGGGTCTTATCCCCGCAATGCTGCCCTTTGGCACTATCCTGCTCACACCTATCTTCGGCTCAATCTACGACCGTTTGGGCAAGGGCGCTACGCTGATGATTATCGGCTCGGCAATGCTTACGCTGGTGCACATCTTGTTTGCACTCCCTGTACTCAATGTATGGTGGTTTGCAATTCTGGTGATGGTAGTGCTGGGTATAGCCTTCTCGTTGGTACCATCGGCAATGTGGCCATCAGTACCCAAGATTATCCCTATGAAGCAGTTGGGCTCGGCGTATGCCATCATCTTCTACATTCAGAACATAGGTCTGTCGATGGTGCCCGTGATGATTGGTAAGGTTATTCAGAACTATGCCACAATTGAGACCGCCGAGGGTGTGACGTACGACTACACTATTCCAATGTCTATCTTCGCCGTATTCGGCATTATCTCCATCATCGTTGCCTTCATCTTAAAGCGTATTGACGCAAAGAATGGCTACAACTTGGAAAAGCCTAATATACAAGAATAACATCCGTGATAGACGCAATAAAAAATCCGACCCAAAAGTCGGATTTTTTATTGCGCCATATCATACACTTCAAGCAACCTGTCACACATCGTAGCCCACGAGAAACGCTTGCGTTCCTGCTCAAAATGAGACTTTAAGCGTGCAAGCTCTCCTTCGGCATAGAGCCTTTCAAGACCTTGCAATATACCATCTGCCGAGGGCTGGCATACAATACCCACCCTGCCATCAGGAACAATCTCGGGCAGCCCTCCCACCTCGGTAACCAGCATAGGTACCGAGAAGTTGTAGGCTATCTGCGTCACGCCACTCTGCGTCGCTGTACGGTAGGGCAAAAGCAACGAGTCTGCCACCGAGAAATAATAACGCACATCGTCATCGGCAACAAAGCCCTCGTGCATCACCACGCTATCCGTTAAGCCTAACTCTTCAATCAGGGCATAGGTCTTTTCACGCGAGGCATAGAACTCGCCCGCAACGAGCAGTTTCCTGCCCTCGGGACGCCACCTTGCCCACGCTTCGAGCAGAAGGTCAAGACCTTTATAATCGCGTATAAGTCCAAAGAAGAGCGAATACTTTACATCTGCATCAAGCCCCAGCTTTGCGCAAGCCTCAGTGCGCTCAACCGCGACACCGAAGTTTTCAAACATTGGATGAGGCGAGAAGATTGCAGGTGCAGAGGAATATGCTCCAAGTTCGCCACCAACCTGCTCCGACATATAGACAAAGCCATCAACAGCACCCAGATAGTAGTGATTGCAGGGCTTGTCGATGATGTGGTGTTCGTGGGGCTCCACGTTATCCACCTGGCAGATAAACTTCGTGACGCCATTGCTGCGTGCTATGCGTGCCACCGTACCGAAGCAGGGGGCCATAAACGGTGTCCAATACTTCATCAGCACCATATCGGGGCGTTCACGTTTTAGACGCAAGCCCAGGCGCACCCAATTTATCGGGTTTACGGTGTTCATCACACGCTCGATATGCAAATCTTCGGGAGCAGGGGTCGTAACAAATTGACTCTTACCCGGAAATAGCAACGAGGGATACTGCACCGTGAAGGTGTATATCCTAACCTCGTGACCACGGCTCTTATACTCGCGAGCCATAGTCTCCATAATATTTGCCAGGCCGCCTCGATACGGGTAGGCAGGACCAAGTATTACTATCTTCATAGCCTACTTCATTATCTTGCGTTTATTCAGCTCACGCTGATACAGGCGTGCATTTGCCAGGTGCTGCGAGTAACTCTTTGCGAAGTTATGGTATCCGTCAAAGGTGTGACGAGCACAGAAATAGAGGTAGTCGTGCCGCTCGAAATCAAGCACCGCCTCGATAGCCTCCACACTGGGCATACATATAGGCGAAGGGGGCAAGCCCTTGTTTATATATGTATTGTATGGCGACGGATATTTCAGGTGTTTCTTTAATATGCGACGCAGGGAGAAATCCTGCAAAGCATACTTTATCGTGGGGTCGGCCTGCAACGGCATACCCTTACGCAAACGGTTGATATATACCCCCGCTACGCGAGGCATCTCATCCACCTTGCGCGTCTCCTCATAGACAATTGAGGCGAGGGTCGAGACCTCTACCCTGCTCAGTCCCGAGCGCTTACGCCTTGCGTCACGCTCGGCAGTCCAGAAACGCTTGTACTCTCGGCGCATACGCTCGACAACATCCTCGGGAGAGGCTGTCCAGTAGAACTCGTAGGTATTGGGCAGAAACATCGAGAACATAGTAAGTGGCGATGCAAATCCCAGCTCCCTGGCACGTTGCTTGTCAGTAAGCACACGCACAAACTCCACAGAGTCTGCCTCAAACTGACGTGACAGCTTACCCGCCAGCTGCTGAGGGGTCTTGACATTGTTTATCACAACATTCACGGGGGTCTGCAAGCCGAGTTTAAGCATACGCACAATCTCGATGACGGTCATACCATCACGCACGACGTAGTGACCCACCTTGAAGTTATCCTTCAACGCCAAGCGCTCGGCGTAGATATCGAATGCCAGATGGTGCTTTATTGAGGGTCGGAGCTCATCGAGCAGTGCCTCGTATGATGTATGTCGCGACACATATAGTTCGCGGCTCTCGACAACTGCATTACCTTTGAACGAAATGAGTCCCCACACGGCAACCGCCGCCCCCAAAGCGATGCCGATAACAAAAGAGTATATAAGTAGTTTTTTCATCTCCTTCAATCTTATTAGTCGCTTACAAATATAATGGTTATACTCAAAAAAAGCAATACGCAAATCTGCTTTATGTGGCAAAAGTTAGTTCGGCAAGGTTAAATAGAGATGTTTTCACTCTCTTTTTAGCGAAATATGAATAATTTTGAATTTTGAATTTTGAATTTTGAATTTATTTTTCCTACCTTTGTGCCCGGGTAAGTCTTATACGACCAGCTCCCTCAAAATCCCCCAGGTGTGGAAGCAAGCAAGGGTATGAGGTCGTAGCGGTGCGATATAAGTCGCTTACCCTTTTTTATGCCTTTACCTTAAAAAAAAAATCGCATCCTCGGGCAAAAAAAATTCCCTTACCTATCAAAACAAAAACAGGTTATAGTGCACCAACTGAGTTATTTAGCACAAAAAAAATATTCGAAAATTTTTGCTATTATCATTATTTTACATACCTTTGGTGATACAAACCCTAATAAAAATTAAATTTTACTTGTATGATTGGCAAGGTTAAATGGTTCGACAGCAAGAAGGGGTATGGTTTCATACTCACTGATGAAGGTCTGAAATATTTGTACACTACACGGGCATCGTGGCAGAGGGATTCAAAGCCCTCACTGAGGGTCAGGTCGTAGAGTTTGAAATTTGCGACAACGAGAAAGGAGTACAGGCTGCAAATGTAGTTGTGGTACCCAAGAGTGCAGAATAGGTTTTCTGATACTAAAAATTGCAAGAGGCTGTCCAACAAGTTTTTGGACAGCCTCATTACTTAGTATCTTTATCTTGTCGAACTACTTTTTAAGCCCTGCCAAGCACTCCGACACATTCTTCTCGATGCGGGCAACCACATCCTCAGACTCCGCCTTAACGAACTTCTCGCCAACGATATTCTCGTAGAGCTCAACGTAGCGGTCGGTGATGCTACTAACTATCTCCTCGGTCATCTCAGGCACCTGCTGACCCTCCTGACCCTGGAAGCCGTTTGCCATAAGCCACTCACGAACAAACTCCTTAGAGAGCTGCTTCTGTTTTTCGCCCGCAGCCAAACGCTCGGCATAGCCCTCAGCGTAGAAGTAACGTGATGAGTCGGGAGTGTGAATCTCGTCCATAAGGTAGATTACGCCATCCTTCTTACCGAACTCGTACTTGGTATCAACCAGAATAAGACCCATCTTAGCAGCTATCTCTGTTCCGCGCTGGAAGATAGCACGGGTGTAGGCCTCCAACTTCTCGTAGTCCTCACGGCTAACGATACCCTGAGCGATAATCTCCTCCTTCGAGATATCCTCGTCGTGACCCGCATCGGCCTTTGTTGTAGGGGTGATGATAGGCTCGGGGAACTTCTGATTCTCAACCATTCCATCGGGCATTGCCACACCGCAAATCTCGCGTTTGCCGGCTTTATACTCTCTCCAAGCGTGCCCCGAAAGATAACCACGGATAACCATCTCAACCTTGAAAGGCTCGCACTTGTGACCAACGGTCACCATTGGGTCGGGCACGGCAATCTTCCAGTTAGGAAGGATGTCGGTCGTAGCATCCAGGAACTTGGCTGCAATCTGGTTCAACACCTGGCCCTTGAAAGGAATACCCTTGGGCAACACAACATCAAATGCCGAGATACGGTCCGACACGACCATAACCAGATACTCGCCATCAATGCTATAAACGTCACGCACCTTGCCTACATAGTGGCTCTGCTGACCCTCGAAATTAAAATCTGTCTTTACAATTGCTTCCATTGTATGTTGTTTTACGTTATTGCCTGAAAATCATTTCACCGCAAAGATACAAAATTTATCGATATAAGAGCACCTCCGCGCCACTTAATTCTTATTTCTTAAACAAGCCGCCCAAGGCCTTCAAAGCACTTTTGGCCTTCTCCTCCTTGGTAGCAGTTGCAGGGGTTGTCGCCTCAGTGGTGTTATCCTCACCCTTTGAGCCGACCAGCTTATCCACCAGGCCCTTGGCCGCCTGCTGTGCCGCCTGCTTGGCAAGGCTCTCCATACCGATACCCACCTTGGGCGAAGAGAACGTACCGCCAATGGTCATATCCACAGTGCCGAGTGCTGCCACCTTGCCTGCCGATGCCGGAAGGGTTATCTTACCCTTGTAGTCTATGCTCTGGTCAAGTCCCGTTGTTCCCGACAAATTCATCACATAGTCACCCATCTTTATATCGAAAGGCTTTGTCGCCACCCTGCCATCCTTAACCGTGAAGTCTATCTGCAAATCCTTGACCTTGGAATTTTTCAGCTCAGGCTTCTTGACAATGTCGGCAACCATATTCACAAACTGCACATTGCTAAGGCTCAAATCGCGGGTCGTAAGGCTGCCGCTTGCATTGAGGCTCTGCATCACAGGGCTCATCTGCTCGTCAAGGGCCGTATCCACCTTCACACTACCCGAGAAGTTACCCGTCAGGTTAGAGAATATAGGAGCCAGCTGCTGCACCATATCGAGTTCCTTGTATGCCTGTGCAAAGCCGATGTTATTCAGTGCAAAGCCCGCATTGAGGCGAGGAGCCTTCTCAGCCACAGTGGCATACGAGCCATTCACCACAACGCCGCCACCCATAGTGTTGAGCGAGAGGTTTTGCATATCCACCTTGCTATCCTTCACCACAAGCAGTCCCTTTACATTGTTGAGTATCATCTTACCGAAGAGCACCTGCGCAAAGTCCGCCTGCATCCTGAAATCGATATTGTCGGGTACCTTGATTACACCCATAGCCTCCTCGGCATGCTCCTCTGTTTGCTCCTCGGCAGCACTCTCCGCCTCAGTTTCAGCAGCAGAGGTATCACTCATAAAGTCGTTGAGATTCATCTTCTGGCTCGACACGTTGAGCGTGCCCTTCAATGTAGTACCCTTAAACACAAAGCCCATATAGTTCTCGAAGCGACTGTCGAGGGTCAGATCATTATCGCCAATCATTATCCTAGTCTGGCTGAGTTGCAGGTAACGAGGCTCAAAGCTGAACTTAGACTGCTTGATAGTTATATCGGGCATATCGCTCATTTCAAGGCTCATATCACTCAGCGTGATGCTTCCGGCAGCCTTGACTTTGTCATACTGACCCTTGTCGATATATGACATACGACCCGCCACACTCATATCGGCATTCACCACGCCGTTAAGGTCCATATCCTCCAACGGATAGACATCCTTAATCTTGCCCAGGTCGAGCTTACCCTTAGCCGCAGCGTTGAAGTTAAGGTCACTTACGGGGGTCGTGACATTGGCCGTAAGGCTGAATGGATTACCCGCCAGCACAAAATTAAATGGACTTACCGTAACGGTTGTTGCATCGGCCGTACCTCCCGGATTTTGAGCACGGGCAACGATATTTATGCCATTAACACCTGCGGGCAGCGATGGGTAGTGGAACATAGCATTTTTAACATTCAAATCCACATCGAATGCGGGCAGCTGCTCACCCTCCATCTTACCCTTCACCCAAGCATTGAGTGTTGCCGAACCATCGGTCTTTAACCCTGCAAAGTCCTGAGTGTAGATGGCCGGCACAAGAGAGAGAATCTCCTTAAAGCCAATCTCGTTGGTGTTGAGTTTAAGGTCCATATCCATACCCTGCTCGGTCATAGCCACCCAACCATCAACGGCAGCCTTAATGGCATTGAGCGAGAGCTCATTCTCTTCGAGTGTGAACTTCATATTTTTAAGGTCGGCAGCCACATCCATATCGGCACCCACCTTGGCCTTGCTTAGCATTGGCACGCCACCCATACGCAGCGTAACCTCAGGGGTCTCGGCTTTAAGTCTGAGGGTTGTATTGTCGCTTGACATATCGCCCGAGCACGAAGCATCGAGCGCCGCAATCAGGGCATACATACCTCCCTGACGGTCGTCGTAGATAAGCGAGAGGTCATCCACCGAGAGCTGCTTTAACTTTATACTAAACGACGATGCCGACTCGGCCTCCTCTATCTCTACCTCCTCCTCAACGGGCTCCTCCGAGGGCTTCATCACATCCCAGTTAACCTTGCCATCTTCCAGAACTATGGCATTAAGACGAGTATCATTGACAATGACCTTTGAAATCTCAAATCCGCTATCGCCGAAAATCGACATAACATTAACGGCGGCGGTAAGCTCTCCGGCATATACCAACGTATCGTTCTCGAACACATCGACACCCTTCAAGTAAAAGTCATTCAGCGACACCGACGCATAAGGGAAGTTGCGTATCAGGCTGATATCAAGGCTCTTGAAATCAAACTGAGCATTCAGCATCTTGTTTCCCTCACTCTTGACAATTGTCTCAATCTTGCCCTTAAATGCCATAGGCACAACAAGGAGCAACAGGAAAATTACGACCAACGTAACACCTAAAATCTTAACTATCTTTTTCATAATGACAAAAATTTATTTTTCTCTCTTTACAATACCCTTGCGTGACTGTCCATCAACATAGATATAAAGTGGCTCCTCAAACTCCACACATCGCAAGTAGTCGCCCTCCACAAGTGCAGGCATAGCATCCAGCGAACTTAAATCGAGCAAACCCTCACCCTGTGATGGGTTGAGCGAGAGGTAACCAACACCCAACGATGTCACATTCTGGAAGAAGTGAGTACCCTGGCTGGCCTCAATATTGAAATTGGGCAGAGCCGACTCTACAATAACCCTCGCCTCAGATATATGTGCCCACTTGACAGGTACTCCCAGGTTGGGATCCGACGAGCCCCAGCGACCCGTGCCAATAAGCACATATTCACACTTTTCCTCGCGCATACGCTTGTTTATCTCAAACAGCTCGTCGGCTATGGCCTGTGTTTTAAGCGACGAGAAGGCATCGAACTTCATATATACCACACGTCTGATATCGCGCATCAAGCCCACACCCAACGCATTCTCGGAATAGACTATTGCATTGTCGGTATCCACCGTCGTCCAGTCAAGTTTGGCACTCTCCTCATTGCGGATGATAGGACGTATCTGCAACAGATTGAATATCTGCTTCTCACCAAAAGGCACATCCATATTTACGGCGAACTCTATCTCCACGGGGCAGCGCATCTCCTCCTCACCCATCCTGAGCATATCGCGTATAATCTCCGCCAAGGGGAAGGCTCCATATTTAAGTATGCGGTTAAAGGTCACAACACGGAAATAGCGCGACATCATAGGACTCTCGCTGATGCGGTTGTTCTGGTAGTCAAAATACGAGCAGGCATACTTGGCATTGCGATAATCATCTATGCGCGACACGGGTATCTTCTCGATATTCACAGCATCATCAACCGACTGACGGAAGTTGTCGGGATTCATACTCAGCGCCAGCACCTCGGTCTGAGCATCCTGCACGGTGAGCTCAATGGTAGAGGTCTGCAACGCCTTGTCGGGATATGCAGGCGAGAAACGCAGGCTCTTGCCGCCATCCACCACAGCCTTACCCAAGCCCATAACTATATTGCACACTCCATCTTCGGCCTTCTCATACCCCAGCGGATAGAAGTTCTGCGAGCGCGCAACACCTGCCGCTGTGGGGAAGAAATATCCGTTCTGCTCCGTGCCACACACCTCCTGAATGAGCACAGCCATCTTCTCCTCCGACAGCAGGTTCTGCGACGACTGTATATAAGCCCTCGATGAAGAGAAATAGACCGACGCATAGACGCTCTTAATGGCTCTGACGAGCATACGCAACATCTGGTCGTCATTCTCAC
Source organism: Alistipes sp. (assembly GCA_045603645.1). Lineage (GTDB taxonomy): Bacteria > Bacteroidota > Bacteroidia > Bacteroidales > Rikenellaceae > Alistipes. The sequence goes on from JAZUMN010000087.1 coordinate 20,070, forward strand.
AGCGGGGAATCATATAGGTTGAGTATATACCCGCAAAGGGCTGATAGTGCGAGTCCTCCAACTTCGACGACGAACGTATGGCCAAAGGCTTATGGCAGGTCCTGACAAAGACCTTCAACTTCTGATGCAACTCAATGGGCAGTACCGAGTTAAGAAACTCCGACAGAATGCTCTCATCGTCCATATCGCGCGAGATGACATACTTCAAGCCGTTGAGCTTCATAAACTCATCGAAGTAGTCGGTTGCCACAACCAGGCTGCGAGGAATCATCACCCTGACGTTGGGATACTTGAAGTAGTTATTATACTTGGCAAGCATACTATTCATAAACGCCAGGCCTCTCGCCTTACCGCCAATAGAGCCCTCACCCAGGCGAGCAAAGCCTATGGCATCGCTATATGTCGCCTCGTCAAACAGCGCCACCAAACCCTGACCGAGCATCGTGCGGTAGTCCTTGAACATCGACACCAACGCTGCGCGGTGCTCTGCCGTAGAGTTAAAGTGCGAACTATTTATACCTCGCAGCAACTTCGCCAGCGGGAACAAACCGCGCGAGTAGAGCCACTTCGAGAGATGCATCTGCGAGAGATGATACTCCAAAACATCGTCAGGAACAGTGGCTATAAGCTCCTGCATCTGCATCAGGTCTCTTGCACGACCCACAACAGCACCCGTAGCCAGGTCGCGGAACAGAAACTCACCAAAGCCGAACTCCCTGAGCACTACATCCTGCAACTCCTGCAACAGCGTCTTTGAGGACTTGGCAATAAATCCGGCGCCAAGGCTCTCAGCCTTATCTTTAAGGTCTATCTGCGATGATTGCAGGATGACGGGCATCCACGGCGTAGCCTCCTTTATCATCTTGCAAATTTCCAAGCCCGCATCGGCCCTCTCCTGACTTGCGTCATCGCCTGCCTTTAAGATAAGACCCACATCGGATATGACACCCAGCAGGTTACCCTTGTAGCGATTGTACATATCCACAGCGTCCTTGTAATTTGTTGCCATCAGCACCTTGGGGCGGGCACGTTTACGGCTTATCTGCTGCTGCTCGTTGTAGGCATCCTTCAAGAACTCGCTATTCTGCACCAGCAATATCTTGTACAACTCGGGCAGATATGTGGAGTAGAACCTCACCGAGTCCTCGACAAGCAATATAGCCTGCACACCACCCTCCAAAATATCTGACTCAGCATTGAGCTTATCCTCCATAAGCTTGATAATGGCAATGATAAGGTCGGTATTCCCGTGCCAGCAGAATATGTTGTCTATGGCGTCACAGTGCTGTTCATCAATTTGACGATATATCTCCTTCGAAAAACTTGTAAGCAGCACCACGGGCAACCTGGCATTTATCTTCTTCACCTGGCGTGCAAAGTCAAAGACATTGGGCTCGCCCACATTATACATCGTCAGCACAAAATCAAAGTCATTGTGCTGCGCCAGCACTTCGAGGGCCGCCGCGGTCGACTCCACACGTGTAAGAGATGGAGGATTGCTCATATTGAGCTCCATATACTCACGGTTGATTTGCGACTCTATGTGTCCATCCTCTTCGAGGATATATCCGTCATAGGTACAACACACCAGCAGAATTCGGTGTATTCTGTGCTGCATAAAGTTATGCTGCTGTGTGTCGTTGCTCAAATATGCATAGTCCTGCATTGCCTGCAAATTTAGGGTTAAACCTTGTGCATCTTATCTTCTACGGATAAAACCACACAAATATAAATAATTATCGACAAAAAATTCGTGATAAAATACTATTTTTGCACTATATATATTATATAAGTATGAAAGTTGACGTAGAACAGAGGGCCAAGCAGGCCCGCGAACTATTTTTATCGGGCTACAACTGTGCCCAGGCGGTCTTTATCACCTATCGCGACATCGCCTCAATGAGCGAGGAGGCAGCAGCCACCGTCTCGGCACCCTTTGGCGGAGGTATGGGGCGTCTGAGGGAGGTATGCGGTGCCGTGAGTGGAATGACTATGGTGGCGGGATTTCTCTCGCCCAACTCCCAGCCCAACGACAACGAGCGCAAGAAGCAGCTCTACTCAACCGTGCAGTCGCTCGCCGAGGAGTTTCGTTTGGAGAACGGTTCCATCGTATGTCGCGAGTTATTGGGTCTTACGCAACAGAAGGACGACCCCACACCCTCGCCACGCACGGGTGAGTATTATAAGCGTCGCCCCTGTGCCGACTATGTCGAGATTGCTGCACGCATCGTAGGCGAGAAGATAAACGCCTTGTCAGAATAAAAAAATGAATCTATTCAACAAGGCTCTTTTGGTATCTGCCTTGTTTGAAAAAGGCTCATTTACGCCGAGTAATTAACCCACACAAGGGTGGCTTTTCCTCCTCGCGGCTCGGCAAAGTAAACAAGTTTACTCTGCTCTCGCCCCGCAGCGTCGGTTGCGCTTTTTCATCCTGCGAGCAGCTTCAAAACAGCTCTTGTTATACAAATTCAAGAAAAAGAGGTTGTCCTTCAAAAACTTGTTGGACAACCTCATTTTGAATTAAGTGGAATATTTTACTTCTTCTCCTTCAAGATATCGCGAATCTCAGCAAGCAACAACTCCTCCTTTGTAGGCTCTGGCTCAGGCGCAGGTGCTGGCTCCGGCTCAGCAGCCTTAACCTCCTCTTCCTTCTTCTTTGTCATCTCAGTAACCTTTGTAATAAGTCGAATGACAACAAAGATAGACATAGCGATAATCAGGAAGTCGAATGTCTGCTGCAAGAAGTTACCATAGTTTAATGTAACCTCCTTAACCGCAGGTGTCACAACCTCGCCAACATCATTGAGCACCTCGGGCTTGGCAGACTGCATAACCCACTTCAAATCCTTGAAGTTCATACCGCCAATGAGCAAACCGAGTGGAGGCATAATAATATCGTTAACGACCGATGTTACAATCTTACCAAATGCACCACCGATAATTACACCGACAGCCATATCCACCACATTACCTTTAAGCGCGAACGCCTTAAAATCTTGTAAGAATCCCATAATATAAAAGTTTAAGTTAAAAAGTTTTCCGACTACGAATTTAACAACAATTATTCAAATTAACAAATCATATCACAACAACATAGCACGCAACTCCTCGCAGCTGCCCTCATAGTCGTTACGGTTGAAATGAAATGTCGCTATACCCTTCCGGCGGGCAGCCTCCACATTCTCCTCTCTGTCATCGATAAAAATCGTCTCCTGAGGCACAAGATTATAGCGACCAAGCAGGATATCGTATATCTCGGGCATAGGCTTCACGACACCCTCCTCGCACGATACCACCTCGCCATCGAAGTTCTTATAGACGGGTTGCTGACGCAGAAAGTCAATAAACTCGCGTGACATATTCGACAACACAAAGAGCCTGTACCCTGCACTTTTGAGGTCGGCAATGAGCCGTGCCGTAGGTGCAATGGTCTCCTGCTTGCCTATGGCGAGCTGTATCATCGACAGAGCATACTCAACCTCCACACCTCGGTATGCCGCCAACGCCTCGGCCACCTGCTGCAAGTCTATAACGCCACGGTCATAGTCGCACCAGAACTGCGGCATCTGTCGCTGCGCCACATACGAGAAGAAGTGCTTAAACTCGTCACTGCTCTTTGCGGGGTCCTGAGCAAAGACCACCCTGCCTAAATCGAACACAACATTTTTCATATAACAAAAATAGTAAATCAAACGAAAAAATCAAATACAAGGAGTTAAAATTACACTCCACAGCCGTAGTCTGTGATATATTCAGCACACGGAGCATAGGAAAAAGTTAAGCGCCAAAGTGTCTCACATATAATATTTTTAAGTATATTTGCGTTTGGAAAAGTGATATAAACCATAATTAAATATGAAAAGCATTATCAAACCTCTATTTTTTGCATTTGCGGCACTCTGTCTGAGTGTATCGTGCCTTAACACATCGCAATATGACGGCAACGACCCCAACTACGCCGACGGCCACGAGATTGTAACCATTGTAGATGGCTCATACGACGTACCCTACTACGTTCTGTTTGACAACGGCAGGAAAGCTTTCGTGGCGCAGAATTCGGTTGCCTCGTCAATAACCTTCCCCCAGGAGCCCGAGCAGATGAAGGGCGAAAGACGTATGGCTATCGACTACAACATCGTAAACGAAGCACGCAAAGATTACGATTTAAGCATCAAGATTGTAGGTATGCAGGATGTTCAAACAGATTTGTTGGATGACGTAAACAGCGACAAGCTTGCCGGCAAGGTAAGCACCCATACGGCACCGATAACAGTTGCTGATGCAACATTCAGCAGTCAGCTTAACTACATAACCCTGAGAATGATTATAATGCGTAGCGACCAGTCCCAGTTCAACCATTCTGTATTCTTGGCACATAACAAACTTCGCACAGGAGCGTACAAAGAGATATATGATTCATATCCCGACGTAGATTCTTACTTGTGGCTGGAACTCTATCACGACTCCGACACCGACTACGAGCAGAATGCCGAGGAGATTTACGCCTCATACAAAATCGACACCGAGCACTTAGGCATAGAGGATATGAGCAAGTATAAAGGCATAAACATAATCAGCAAGAACTATGACTCCAAGAAGCCTACATTCTTCACGATAGGCATCAATTAACACAAAGTTTTATACACTATAAGGTTGGGGTTGTCCAACAAGTTTTTGAAGGACAACCTCTTTTTCTTGAATTTGTATAACAAGAGCTATTTTGAAGCTGCTCGCAGGATGAAAAAGCGGAGTTTACTTAGCGTAAATGAGCATTTTTCAGACAAGGCAGATGCCGAAAGAGCCTTGTTATACAGATTCTTCTTAGAATAGGTAGCCTGTATTGATATAGAACGCTCCGTTACCATCCTGCTTCTTGATAAGAGGGTCACGGCTGAACTTACTCAGTGGCAGACCGTACTCGAAGGCTACGATGAAGTTCTGATTCATAATAAAGCGTAAGCCGCCACCTACGGTGATGTGAGGACGATCGGCGGTGCGGTTGCCCGAAGCGGCCATATAGTCGTCGTAATCTGCCTTAGCCTTAGCATACTCGGCAGAGCCGACATCGGTGCGCTTGAACGACATATCGTAGTTGCGTGTAACCATCGTACCATCGCTGAAAAGATTCAGTCCAAAGGCTATGTTCTGCTTCCAAAGCGTGAAATTAACAAAGCGCCAGCGCACCTCGGCATTATACGACGCCACATCGAGACCCTGCACACGGTTACGCATAAGGCCTCGGATGGTGCGGTAGCCACCCATACCGTCACGGTCATACGAAGGACCCATAACGGTTATGTAGGGCAGGATATAGTAAGGTGCACTCTCGCCCAGCGTACCCTCATAGTTGAGGCGGTAGGCAAAGGTGAGCACGTCGTTCCTGACAATGGGCACATAGTGGCGGAAGGTAGCCGAGTAGCGGTAGTATGGATTTGTCGTGCCTAACCACTTGGGCGCAAGCATCATATGAGCCTCAGCCCAGATGCCGCGTGAGGGTGCTCCCTCCTTGTCGCGTGTGTCGTAGAGCAAGCCCAGACGCACGGTACTGTTCCAACCGCCCCACGCCTCCTGCTCTGAGATGATACCCCAATCGCGATACATATCGAAAACCGTAGGCTCCTCGGCAGGGAACTTCTTGTAATCCTCCTTGTTCTTGTTAATCTTGCTCAGGTTAAGTGCCTGGCCCTTATATCCCTGCTTGATGTAGCTGAGGTGGTAGCCCGCCTCCCAGAAGAACTTCTTCTTCCAGATATTACCCACAAAGTCGGTCTTAAAGAGCATCGCCAGGCGGTTCACGCGATACTTGGGCGTGTAGATGTAGTTGTCGTGGTTCTGCTTATCCTTGCCCTTAGCCACCAAATCGTGGTTGTAGTAGGACATATAACCGTTGAAGCCGTAGAAGTCCATAGCCTTGTCGTTGGTAAGGGTGAAGGTTGTGGACCAGCGCACGCCGGGGATAAGGAATCTATTGTCGTACGACACCACGAAGAGCTGCGAGCCCTTAGTGAAGAACGAAGCCTCGAAATACCAGTGCTGACGCGTGTTGGGATATGTCGAGCCATCGCCAAAGTCGTAGATGTTGAGCAGGGCACCCAGCTGGAAGCCCTTGTCGGCATCGAAAGCCACAGCGGGCAGAGGGCCGAAGTTATAGCCTGTCTTGATAATCTCCTGCTTGGGTGTCTCGGCGTCGGTCTGAGCAACAGCCACACCGCAAAGGAGCGCAAACAATAGCGCGAGTGTAATATTACGAAGTCTCATACTGCGAGGTTTACTTTTCAAAAATTATATCTCTAATCTGAGTGTACTTTTCTCTTAACTCCCTATTAAAGAGCAGCTTGGTGTCGGAGATGACGATTCTCACCAAACGATAGCTCTCGTGTGCCACGATAGGTGCAGGCAACAGCAGCAGCACCACGAGCAGAGCCCACTGCCAGGGCAGCAACGCAAATGCCACGGCGGCATATATAATCATAAGCACGGGCCACAGGAGCAGGTTCACAAGGTAGCGCACCGAGTTGCGGAAGGCGTAATCTTTGAGCTTGGTAAAGAGGTAGCGACACACCAGCTTTATGGGCAGGGTGAGAATCGTTACGGGGATGTTGTAAGGGAGCTTCAAGATGAGCACCAGCAGTTTAAGCACACGCGACCAGAAGGGGTATCGGATGGATACCGACGAGAGGCTTATGTTGTGGCTGCGCCTGAGTTCCGCCGCCTCCCTGCCCAGCGCCAGCAGACGTTGCGCCCTGTTGGGCTCCTGAGCCTTCATACGGGCTATCTGCTGCACGGTTATGTTGTTTGCCTCGAAGTAGGCATCCATATCACTCAGCGGCTGACCCTCGTGCTGCGTCTTAATCTGTGCTGCGCGGCGGCTGACAACAGCGGCACATATATCGTACGTTGCCTCGTAGTCCTCGTCATTGGGGATGTAGAATATGGCCTCCTGCATACGCTCGGTGAGCACATCCTTCATCATATTCATCTGCTCCTGAGGCGTATGGTCGGGGTGTCGGGCGATGAACTCACCCACATTTATAGGGTTGCCCACCTGCACACGCACCGTAGAGCGGAAGCGGAAGAAGCTGCCATAGCGCAGACCCACAGGGACGATGTAGAGTGGCATATCGGGCATAAGCTCCTGCGCCTGGAAGGCTATGCGGAAGATACCCTTCGAGAGGGGCAGCGACGAGTACTTGGCCTGGTGCGTACCCTCGGGGAAGATGCAGAAAGGCACCTTGTCGCGCAGCACATCGACAGCCTTCTCTATGGTCTGGTTATTCTTCTTGACCTCGTCAATGCCGTCACGCATACGCATTATAGGCATAATCTTCAAGAACGTGAATATCTTTGCCAGCAGGGGCTTGCGGAAGATGTCGGCACGCGCCACAAAGACCTTCGCCTTCTTATCCATCGCCAGCACCACCAGCGCATCCATTAGGGCGTTGGTGTGGTTGGGGGCGTAGATGATGGCTCCATCGGTGGGGATGTTCTCCCTGCCTACATATCGCACGGTGCGGTAGGAGAGCCTGAGCGCAAAATCAACATAGCGACGCAACAGATGATACCACCTGTTGTAATCCTGGATTTTCTTCTTATCCGACATATATTACTCTTTTAGGGGTGTGCGGCGGAACAGGTATGCCACGGTAAGACCCGAGATGATGTGCCATATACCCCACCACGCCGTAACAATAAGCATACCTCCATAGTGTCCGTGCCAAACCTCGGGAGGGAAGATAGCCTCGTTGAAGAGCAGTATCAGACCAAGACCCGAATTCTGGATGCCCACCTCGATGGTGAGCGAGCGGCGGTCGGCAGGCTTAACTCTTGCCAGCGTACCACCCACAAAGCCCGCACCCAGAGCGCAGGCGTTGTGAAGGAGCACTATGATTGCTATGTAGAAGATGTTGTCGAGGAAAATCTGGAAGTTCTGCGAGAACGACACCGTAACCATACCTATAAAGAGCAGTATGGAGAGCACCTGCGCAGGGCCCTTGATGCGCTCTGTGGCGTTGGGGTAGTAACGTGCAAAGAGCATACCCAGCACAATGGGCACACCCAGCAGCAGCAGAATCTGCTCCAACATAGGCAAAAACGGAATCACAAGCGTCGGGATGTCGCTGTTTACGCTGATGACGTGGTAGTAGAGCGTGCCCCACACAAAGAAGTTCAGCGGCGTGATAAGGGGCGCAAAGGCTGTTGTTATGGCGGTCATCGACACCGACAGCTCGACATTACCCTTCGACAGCGACGAGATAAAGTTAGAGATGTTACCGCCCGGGCACGACGCCACTAAAATCATACCCAGCGCAACCATAGGGGTAATGAAATTGTTAAGGGCAAGAGCCACCAGGAATGTCACGGCGGGGAGTCCCACCCACTGCAAGAATACGCCTACAAGCACCGACTTGGGCTTGGAGAATACCTCCTTGAATGTCTGCGGCTTGATACCCAACGCCACACCAAACATCACAAATGCGAGGATGACATTCACAATAGCCATACCTCCCGAGCCAAAGTTAATCTGCAAATCACTAAGGCCTTCCAATTGTTCCTTCATTAAAGATAAATTTTTTGGGCGACCAAATCGGCGAGCCGAGCCTAAAATAAAGACCTGCTATTGCCATAGCCACAGCCGTTATCTCACCCCCGAAGCGAATCTCCACAGACCCACCTCAGAGCCACCCCGAAGCAAATCACCACCTCAGAGCCGAGCCCACCCGTTATACAGGCCACCTGTTTGAAATTTAATTAACTCCGGCCAACAACATTTGGAGAGGCTTACAAATGCCATATCTCACCTTGCGCGACATCTTATGTCGTTGGCATATACAAATATATATCAAAAAAACCATAAAAACACTATTTTTGACTATATATTTTATGTGCAGGCGGTAGAAAGCGCTTTGCACCCGCCCGCAAAGACGTTGATAATTAGGGAAATTAGAGAACTTAGGGAACTTAGGGAATTTAGCGACGACGCAACAAATGTTTTCTCTAAACTCCTTAAACTCCCTGAACTCCCTAAACTCCCCAACAAAAAATAGCCAACCCCCGTCGGGAGTCAGCCATTTTACTATTTTTCGGGTCGCGTTAAAACTTGTTTAACCCCTCACCCTATTACTGAATAGTAATTGGGTCAAGGTCACCCGCAGGCTTCTCATCAACAACAACGATGAACTGAGCCTCGGCAGTGAAGATTGAACCAAGGATGTTTGTACGGTAGTTACGCTTGTAGTTAGCCTTAGGAACAGTCGTCTCGTTTACCTTGTCGATAGTATCAGTTGCAACTGTAAATGTCACATCTGTTACATCACCATCGGCAGGCGCCAGGATGTAAGACATAGCAACATAGTGGAACTCGGTATCAACACCGTCAACCTTAACGAACAATTTCTCACCAGCCTTTGCAGGAGTCTGCGACAAATCAAACTCTACATTTACGCCTGAATTTGTGTTTACTGTGCCATCCCACATATTGAGCTCGTTAGGAATGTCAGTAAAGACAAGCTTAGACTTTGAGATGTCGATGCCGGCAGTCTTGGCAGCCTCCAAATCGGCAAGAGTAGTACCTACGTTTACCTGTGCAAAAGGACGACGGAGGTAGATTGTGTTGTCTTTGATATTAGTCACACCTACCTGGTAGTCGGTAACAACAGCGTAGAATGCATCGCGGTACTCGTCGTTAGAGCTCATAAGTGAAGAGTCGGTGTTCCTGTAAGCAACCGTAATCTTTGCATTCTCCTTGTCGAAGGTGTAGTAAGTGTCATTTTCAGGCTCAGCCCAGAAGGCGATGTTGTAAGTCAGGCCCTTAACCAGGCGCAACTTCAACTCGTGACGCTTGTCTTGAAGAGTAATAGCCCCGTTAGGAGTCAAGCCTGAGATAATCTTCTTCTGACCGTCATACACAGCATAGTAGAGCTGAGTGGCCTTTGTACCGTCAGCAATTACTGATGCACGCGAATCCTCAGCCATCTCTGGGAGGTTAATGCTAAATGTTACCTCTGTGTCGCCCAGGTCGTCATAAGACAAGTCGTCGGCACAACCCACTACGAGCGTCATAGCGGCAACAGCTGCAATTGATAAAAACTTTTTCATCTTTCTGTTTATGTTAATTAGTTATGTGTCATTAAGGCTGCGGAGCCAAGCCCCGCAACCTATGGTTGTTTAGTTCCAAGTGCCGTTAGCAACTGTAAGTCCGCAGTTTCTGTCAAGGCCAGTGTTACCATTAACTGTTGTGGCAGAGAATGTACCACCCCAAGCAGAGCCTACTACAAGACCTGTACGGTCGCCCAAAACATCGAATGTATTGTCTACTACGCTGCAAGAAGCCACAGAGCCACCATAGCAGCCACCGATGATACCACCGCAGTGACCCTTATATGTTGCACCGCCATCCTCAGAATACTTGCTTACGATATCAGACTCTGATACGATACAATTAGCAATCTCAGCGGTATTAGAAGATGAATAACCCACTACGCCACCTACATACTTGCCAGAGCCTACTGTGCAATCTACAACATTACACCTCTCAATCTTCTTTGTGTATGAACCATCGCCTGTATTGTCGGTGTAACCAAGAATCGCCGCAGCGTATGTACCAGACGTTGTTGATGCCTCAATTGTGAGGTCGTGAATATAGAAGTTAAATAACTGACCAAACAATGCTGCGTAGTCGCTTGTAACTGCAAGGTTTGAAATCTTCTTGCCATTACCGTCAAACTCCAAAAAGCCCTGACCCAAAGTAGCCTGGCAGAAAGGAGCGAAAGCGATGCCCGCCATATCGATATTGTTATCCAATACGAACTTGCCACCCTGAGCAAAATAGTTGGCGCTCATATTTGCCAAACCCTTGCCCTTGATGATGTGGTACACGCCCTGAGCGTCCTGATACCAACTCTGAGTATCCAATACGCCACCCTCATATACATATACCTCGCCATCGATGGTGAGTTTATCACCCTCGCCGAGTTTTTGGAGCAAGTATGATGTGTTATCCTTCAAAGGAGCACCATTTACTGTACAATCTGTGAAGATGTGCTTTGTAGCATCCTCATTTGCATTCCACAAACGAACTACCTCAACGGTTGCTGTGCCGTCAAATACAAAATCAGAGTTCACAACTGTTGACTTGTCGTAGAAGTTAGGGATGTTGAACATGCCGCGCAAATCCTTGTGGAACTCGCAATTATCAACCTCTACGGCAAAGCCTACGCCATTGGTAAATGTACCATAGAACTTACAATCCTTGAACTTCAAGGTCTTGTTTGTGCCGCTGTCGAAATGTACGGCATACTCATAACCCTTGAAAGTACAACCCTCGAACACAACCTCGTCAGTGCCTGCGTAGCAGTAACGCAATGTGTTATAGCCCTCGAAAGTACAATCCTTGAAAGTACCGTTTACTGTACCCTTTGCAAGGTTAGCACCACTTTCATTTGAGCCCTTGAAAGTAGCACCAACGACTGTTGCACCGTTGATGTTAAGCATATTCTGAGGTGTTGCTGCTGTGAAAACTACGCCCTCGTCACATTTCAAGGTAACGCCCTCAGCAAAATTAGATGGGAGCACATACTCACCTGCTACCAAAACGATTGTTGTATCACCGTTTGCAAGTGCAGACTCCAACTCGGCAGAATTCTTAGCCACAGCATCAACATTGGCAAGGTCGTGAATAACCATCCAACGACCATCACCCATATCGTGCATTGCTGCCAAAACGCCATCATTTACATAGAAGCCGGGAATCAAGTTGCCATCTACATATGCAAATACATCATTGCTACCAGAGCCACCCTTCTCAACCATCTTATTACGCTGAGGAACGAAAGTTCCGCCATTAAGATTCAATGTGGCTGAAAGACCAGCAGTTGCATCAATGCTGAACAAAGAACGCTCGTTAGTCAAAGCCGCAAGGTCGGCTGGAACATTTGTAAATGTACCGCCATTGATATCCATAGTACCACCTGAGTTCATAATGATACCACCCCAGCCACCATGTGATTTGCCTGTAACATATGTATCGTTGTTAATAACCTTATAGTTACCGCTCTCGACAACCAACTTACCGCCTCCCATTACAGAGAAACATACTGAGTTATAAGGAGCAGAATACATACCATTAACAGTAACATCGCAATCCTTCAATGTAACAGTTGCACCGCTACCTGCATTGAATCCAGTACCGTAATCTACATCAATCTTAACATTTGTAAAGTCACCGACACCATCAAATATCTGAACAGCACGATGACCGCCACGCTTGCTGCCGATAATCTCCACATTCTCCATTATAACATTACCACCAACGCTATATACAGCAGATGAGCCACCGGTAGATACACCTGTTCCATCAACTGCGCCATTAGTGCTGATTACCTCCAACTTACCATTCTTGATGGTCACAGTAGCACCTTCTGATACCTCGATGAGTTTGCCTTGCTCAACAGCAGTTTTCATTGTCTTGCCGTTAAGGTTGAGTGTGAAGTTTACACCCTCCTCAACAACGAAAGGCTTTGAGAGAGTCATATCCTCAGAGAGAGTGTACTCGCCCTCGGTCTGCATAGCAAGGTAGAGTTCTGTCTCCTTACCAAGTGCGATATCACCCTCAGGAGTACCGTCGATAACGATGTTGAAGTCAACAGCGCTGGTCAAAAGACGACCAAGGATGTTGGTACGGTAGTTACGCTTGTAGCTAACGGCAGGAACGGTAACGTCCTGGTTGATAACCTTGTCGCCCTGCTTGATTGCAAAGGTTACGTTTGTAACGTTGGTATTTGCGTCAGCGAGGATGTAGTTTGCAGCGATGTAAGCGTAATCCTCCTCGTTAACTGTAAGGTCGTTGCCTGGCAGTGAGTTGTAGTTGAAGGTAACGTTTACGTTTGTGGTCTTCTCGCCGAGTGTGCCATCCACAAGGTTCAGCACCGTAGGAACGTCGGTGAAGGCCACCTGTGACTTGTCAATCTCCACACCCAGAGCCTTGGCAGCTGCAACATCGGCCTTGGTAGCACCGAGGTTAATCTGCGCAAAAGGACGGCGCAGGGTCACCTGCTTCTGGAATGGGCCCTTAACAGTTACAGGCTCCATAACGTAGAAGGCATCGTAAACCTCGTCATTCGAGAGCTCCTTGTCGTCATAATTGATTGTCACGGTCTTTGCCACGCGGTCGAAAGTGTAAGGTGCCGCAGCGTTCTGTGCCCAGAAAACAATCTTGTAAGACTGGCCCTTAACCAAGTCCAGGGTGAGGGTTGCCACATTGCCCTGCACGGTGAGGTCCTGATAGTTGTAGCCGTCAAACAGCACACCCTCGGTGCTGTAAATGGCATACTTCAAAACAGTTGCCTGCGAGCCGTCGCCCACAGTACGGCTAACCTCCACGGGGAGCTTCGCCGAGAATGTCACAGCGACAGTGTCGCCACCATTGAGCGAATCAACATCTTTCGCGCAACCTGCCACGAGCAGCATAGCTAGCATAGCAAAAGATAAAATCTTTCTCATCTTGTTTTTAGTTTTAAGTTGATATTTGTTTGTATTTATGTGTTTTCGTATTTCTTTTTGTCATTGCGAGGAGCGTCAGCGACGTGGCAATCTCCTGCAAATATCCGTCATTACCCGGAACGCCGCCATTGAGGCGAGGGCAGAGAAAGCTTGCTTTCTATGCCGAGCCGAGGCGGTGAAAAGCCACCCTTGTGGTGGATTAGCGTAGCCGACGATGGCAATCTCATAACCAACACGTCATTCCCCGAAGGCGTAGCCGACGATGGGAATCTACCTTTTACAAATGTTTGTCACTCTTGCGACCGCCCACATTAAAAGGTAGATGCCAATCATTTTCGCCTGCACCACAACCTCTATTGCAACCGCCACCGCGGGCAAAAATGTGGCATGACGTGTTTTGTTTTATTTTTTGTTTTTGTTTTTCCTCTTGTTTTCGTTTGTGGACTGCGGAGCGGTCAGGCTCCGCAACCCTATGGTTTTACTCAATTACTCTGCTGAGGCAGGAGCCTGCGCAGCCAAAACAACCGCGCCATCAACCTCAACCTCGGTATGGTACAATGTCTGGGCTGTAACGCCACCGCCAAGGCAGATGATATTCTCAACCAAAGCCTCGCGTGCTGGGTCAACAACACCATTTAACTCACAACCCGCGATGTTAATCTTTGAGTCGCCAACCTTAGCAGTCGCAACAGGGCCGTAGATGCGTACTGGGTACAAGCCGGTAGAAGAAATCTTACCACCAGAGATGTTTACATTCAAGACATCGTATGTTGCGTTGCTCTGCTGGATAAACAAGCCATCCCACGCAGCCTCGATCTCACCACCCTCCATATTGAAGTTAGCAGATACATTTTTATAAGACTCTGAACTTGAAGATGCCACACGCACAGCGCCGTCAGAAGAGAGCAGCTTACCGCCATACATATTAAATGTTGTTGGCTCGGTGTAGGCTGTACCCCAAGCATTTGGACGCACATCCACTGCATAGCCGATGCTCCACTCGTCGCCTGTGAGCTCGATAGTACCTGAGTAGAGGTTGAGCTCACCCTCCAAGTCAATAGTCCAGCCTGTGTCAGAAGAGCCCTTAGCGAAGGTAATCTTACCATCAGCCTCTGCGCTGCTATCCTTCACGTTGAGCGTTGCACCGTTATTTACCATAATAAGGTGACCCTGACCAGCGTTGCAAACGCCACTCATAGTGTAGCCGTTAAGGTCAAGAGTGAAGTCCTTGCTGATTGTAAGGGTGCTCTCCAAAGCCATATCTTCGCCCAAAGTGAACACCTCGTCAGCCGAGTCGATATAATTCATAACATAACCCATTGACGAGAACTCGCCACCTGTGATAGTGATTGCCTCGGCAGCCACAGCATCGTCGGCATAGCTATATACATCGCCCAAGAACTTACCGCCTGAGATGTTCACAGTCTCAACACCTGTTTTGTTGGTAGCACCTGTAAGGGCTACGTCGCCGTCAAACTCACCACCTGCGATGTTGAGAGTAACATTCTCGAAGCTGTTACCATAAGAGTATGAGTAGATAGCCAGCTTGTAACCGCCGCTCTCACCCACAGATGTAAACTTACCGCCGTTGATGTTTACCTCTACCTCAGGAGCTACGCTTGCGTTGTTGCTTGGGAGCTGCAACCATATTGCACGCACACCCTTCAACTCGCCATCGTTGATTGTGAGGCTTGCAGGAGATACGTTCGCAAAGATGCGTACAGCGATGTTGTTGTGGTTGTAAATCTTACCGCCGTTGATTGTCACGTCGCCATTTGTCTGAATAGCATACATAGCGTGTGACATCTTCTCGCCCTCAGCCTTCTGCGAAGCCTTGATAGTGATGTTGGCATCAACAGTCAATTTACCTGAGTTGCTGATAGCGTAGTTACCTGCGCCATAATTTGGGTCGCCCGCACCCTCGTAGGTATATACCACATTACCGTTCTGGATGGTCAGCGTACCGTTATTCTGAATCATTGAGCTGTTCAACACATCATTCGCCCAAGAGAGGGTGAAGCCGCCCAGGTCGATAGTCTTTTCGACGCCCTTAGCAATTGTAAGACCTACCTCCCCAGCAGCACGTGTTGAGAGGCTGAGCAGGTCGTTAAGGTCGATGTCGCCCTGCAATACGATGTGGTCAACATCAGGGTCGTTTATGGCTGTCTGCAAACCCGAAGCAGTCGATACGCTCTGGTACTTGATGCTCTCGTGGTCGGGCAAATCGCCGGGCTCGATGGTGATGTCGAAGCCTGCCTCGCTTGTAATCAGGCGACCAAGGATGTTGGTGCGGTAGTTACGCTTGTAGTTCACCGCAGGCACGGTGTTCGCCTTGACGTTCTTTGTGCCGTCTGCCACCTGATATGTAAGGTCGGTAGCGTCAGTATCCTCAACAAGGAGGTATGTGTAAGCCAGATAAGTGTAGTCTTCGTTCTCAACTGTGAGCGTCTCAGCTGGCAGAGCCGCCATCTTGAAGGTCACATCCTCAGGCTCTGACACCTTGCCGGTGAAGAGGTCGAGCTTGGTAGCTACGTTGGTCACAGAAATCTGCGCCTGGTCAATATTAACGCCCAATGCAGCTGCGTTATCCAACTCCGACTGTGGTACACCAAGGTTTACCTGCGCAAAGGGACGTGTAAGCTTAACAGACTGTGTCACAGGGCCTGACACAACGAACTCGGGCACTACGGCATAGAATGCGTCCAGAGCCTCGTCGCTGGCACTTACGTTAGAGTAGTCCGCCTTGATTGTCGCAGCATCCTTGTCGAAAGTGAAAGGAGCCACGGGAACCTGTGCCCAGAAGGCGATGTTGTAGGTCTCGCCCTTGATAAGGTCAAGAGTAAGGCGTGCAGTCTTGTTCTGAACGGTGAGCGTACCGTCTTTCAGTTTTGTCTTTGCCTCGTTGTACACAACATACACAATCTCCTGTGGGAGATTAGCCTCGCCCGCACGTACAACTTCGGTTTGAATAGGAAGGTCAGCAGTAAAAATTACCTCCACACTCTCATTTCCTGCGCTAAAAGAGTCCTCTTTCGCGCATCCTGCCACGAGCAGCACCGCTGCCATAGCAAAAGATAAAATCTTTCTCATCGTTTGTAATTTTTTATTAAGGTTTGTAAAAAATTTCTCAGCTATATAGTTTAGCGTTGTTATGTCATTGCGAGCAAATGTAATGAGCGTGGCAATCCGCCACCTTAATCTCAATTAAACACGTCATTTCATCAACACGTCATTCCCCGGAGGCGTAGCCGACGATGGGAATCTACCTTTTACAAATGTGTGTCACTCCTGCCACCGCCCATTCACAAAGGTAGATGCCAATCATTTTTGCCTGCACCCCAATCTCTGCTGCAACGGCTGCCACGTGCAAAAATGTGGCATGACGTTTTTTACAACATTAAACTATGTAATTCTAAAAAATTTTGTGGACTGTGGGGCGATCAAGCCCCACAATCCTATATTCAGCACTAAATGTGTGCTTTAAGCGTTCATCCCGCAATTAGTTAAGACCCTCAGCTGCACCAGGAGTCCAATCTGCACCATCCTTTTTGTTGCCACTAATAACCTTAGTGCCGGCAGAAGTGTTGAACTGGAACCACTTGCTGTCGGAACCATCGTGTCCTGAACAGTTGGTGATAGTGTTGTTGGTGAAGGTGAAGGTGTGACCTGCGGTCAAAGTACCTGCCTTAACCAAACCACCACCAAGGCAGTTCTTGAATGTACAACCGGTAACTGTCAAGTCGCCATCAAAACCGCTCTGTGGCATAATAGCCCAAGACTTGATGTTGTCGAAAGTACAACCCTCAATGGCAAGAGCCTTATAAGTACCAAATGCCCAAATTGGATAACCCAAATCCTTGAAAGTACAGCTCTTGATTACGATAGTGGCATTTGCATTTGGACCTGAGAAACCACGACCAGCCTTTGAGCCATCGCCTACGAATGTACAGCCCTCAACAACAAGGTTGTCAATCTGAGCAGCAGCGTCAAACACAAAGCCCTGGTCATAATCATCACCATTTTTGTAATCGAACTTAACGTTCTTAACTGTAACATCCTCAATCTTGGTATCGGCAGTTGTCTTGAAAATCATAACTGTACCCTCAGCACCCTCGATTGTTACATCCTTCAACTCGTTAACTGTCACTGTGCCGTAATCTTTACTCTCAGAGAAAGTAACTGTGCTACCAGGAGTTGCATTGTTAAGAGCCGCCAAAGCTGGATCTGTTGTTGCAACCTTGTAAGCGTTCTGGCCATCAACAGTAACTTTAAGGTTTGCAGGGCTCATTGAGTTCTTGTTAGCCCAAAGAGTTGTGCCTGTGTTGTAGCCCTCAGGGTTAATAGCAAAGCCATTTACTGTTGTGTTGTTTACTACAAGAGTGTAAGACTTGTTGTAGTCGTTACCTATCTCGATAGCAGCCTTACCTGTAACGGTGTCGTCACCGTTATCGTTGAAAGTACAGTTGTTAACTGTGAGTTTTGTATTTACTCCACCATAGAGCAATACAGCCTTACCCTCGCAGTTGAAAGTACAGTCGGTAAGATTAACCTCCTCAGCACCCCAAGTCCAAAGGTTGTAGTTATTACCTGATACGTTGAATGTACAGCCGTTGAAAGAGCTGCTATCGTAAGTAGTCCATACACCATTGATGATACAGTTGTTGTAAGTACCCTTCATACGAGCATAACCAGGGAAGTATGTACCGGGAGATGTGATTGTAACACCGTCGAATGTTACATTAGAGCCATCGAAAGAGTAGTCGCATTCGCCCTCAGGTGCGCCGTCGTTCTGAGCAGCGACAACAACGTCTTCGGGATTGCCAGTACCCTGAATTGTCAAGGTCTTACCCTTTGCAGAATCGGGAATTACATAAGTACCTGCCGACAAAACGATTGTATCCGAACCGTTCTGAAGAGCCGCGTCCAACTCAGCATCGGTTGAAGCAACAGCATCAACTGAGCTCTCAACAACCATCCATGTACCATTGCTCTGCTGCATTGCCTTGTAGCCGCCAGCAAGATACCTAGCCGCTGGCTCAACAGAGTAAGTACCGCCCTTCAATACAGGTGCGCCATAGTAAGCCTCGATACGACCAGAGAAAGTACCAGCATTAACCTCTACATAACCGTTAATTACAGAGCCACCAGATGAAGCCTGGTCAGTTGCCTTATTCTCATAAGTACCGCCATTTACAACAACCTTACCGCCATTATAAGTGTAGAAGCCGTGGCTTGTGAAGCCAGGGATACCTGCCATATCGATAACTGAGTTGTTCAAAGTAACAACAGCATCAGCAGCATAAGAGGCTACTGCACCGTGATTAGATGTAATAGTGGTATTTGTCAAAGTCATAATACCCTTATTATTAACCGCGTATGATGGGTAGTTTGTATTATAAGTTCCAACCGCCACATTCTTATCGCAGGGAGCACCATTCAAAGTTGCATCAGTTACTGTCAATGTACCATTGTTCATAATTACAGAGCCACCATTCACACCAAGTGAAGAGATAGTACCGCCTGTAATCTCCAAAGTACCGTTGTTTACAATCACATTCTCCTTGACAGCGTTGCCGTTCTCGTCAGCATAGATATCCTTATCAAGGCTAATTGTCTTGCCATCAAGGTCGAGTGTAAATGTTACACCCTCCTCAACAACGAAAGGCTGTGAGAGAGTCATATCCTTGGTCAAGGTGTACTTACCCTCAGTCTGCATTGCCAAAGCAAGTATAGCATCGTCAGAGAGTGCGATATCACCCTCAGGAGTACCGTCGATAACGATATTGAAGTCAACAGCGCTGGTCAAAAGACGACCTAAGATGTTGGTACGGTAGTTACGCTTGTAGTTTACCGATGGAACAACAACATCCTTGTTAATCTCGTTGTCGCCATCCTTAACTGAGAATGTAAGCTCGGTAACATCAGCCTCGCCATTAGCCAGGATGTAGTTTGCAGCGATATACTCGTAATCAACATTATTAACATTAAGGTCGTTGCCTGGAAGAGCGTTGTAGTTGAATGCCACAGTCGCAGTAGTTGGGTTTGAAGCCTCGCCGCTGTAAAGGTTAAGCGTTTGGTAAACGCCTGTAAGAGTAACCTTTGACTTGTCAATCTCCACACCCAGAGCCTTGGCAGCCTCAACATCGGCCTTGGTAGCACCGAGGTTAATCTGTGCAAAAGGACGGCGAAGAACTACATTCTTA
>JAZUMN010000088.1:0-10829 GCA_045603645.1 Alistipes sp.
GGTCCTCGAGCGATGCACCGATTACCAAGCCGCCCTCCGAGAATGCTGACTGTGTACGGCCGTAAACAATCTGCTTGAACAACTCGCGCATTGCGGTGTTGATAGCGTCGCATACGAGGTCGGTGTTCAACGCCTCAAGAATAGTCTTGCCGGGGAGAATCTCCGATGCCATAGCCGCCGAGTGAGTCATACCCGAGCAGCCGATAGTCTCGACCAAAGCCTCCTCGATGATACCGTCCTTAACATTGAGTGTAAGTTTGCAAGCGCCCTGCTGGGGTGCGCACCAGCCGATACCGTGTGTAAGGCCCGAGATATCCTTAATCTCCTTTGCGCGTACCCATTTTCCCTCCTCGGGGATAGGAGCCGACTCGTGGTTGGCACCCTTTTTTACGCAGCACATCTGCTGCACTTCGTGTGAATAAATCATAATTTAGAAGAGTTTATTTGTTACTATAACAGTCTTGTTTGACCTCTTTCTGCGCCCTGTTTGCGGTAGGGTCGCAAAATTCCAACGCAAATATAATATATTTTTCAACAACGGCAAAAATGCTGAGCCCATTTGTTGAAAAAAAGCGGCATAACGCTGTAAGATTCATCTTATAGTTGCTATTTTTGCCGAAAATTTATAACTTTGACAAGTTAAAAACTCAATCAATGGGGTATAATAAAAAATTTCTTCTCCTGCTCGCTGTCGCCGATGAGCTGGGTGCAGATAATATTGCTGCTCTCTCCGACAGATGTACGCTTCGCCTTACGGGTGTAGGCAAATTGCGTGCCTACGAGGCTACGCTGCGCGCTCTTAATGAGCAGGATTACGATGTGGTTGTAAATCTGGGCACTTGCGGCTCTTTCAAGCACCCTTACGCCAAGCTTCTGCGGCCTTCGGTCGTTGCGCAGGGTGATATCTACCTTGACTCGATGTTCAAGTCGCGCCCCGTCTCCCTTTCCACGGGTGATGAGGGTGTTGCCATTGTCTCGTCGGATAATTTTATCGGCGAGGATACCCCCGCTTCGCAAAGGCAGCTGCTGCGGGCATTTGACTGTATGGATATGGAGTCCTATGCCGTGGTACGTGCCGTTGGTCTGCACTCCTCGCTGAGTGGTAAAGAGCAGCCCGAGGTCTATATGTTAAAGATAGTCTCTGACGGCGCTGACGGAACGCTTGGTGATTGGAATGAGCGCATTGTGCCGCTGCGACCTAAGCTTATGCAGGCACTCGAAACCTTGCTAAACGATATAGACGATGAAAATTAAGGCTAACTGCAAAATAAATATAGGTCTTGATGTGCTGCGTCGCCGCGCTGATGGTTACCACGACCTCTCTACGGTCATGTATCCCATTCAGGGGCTGTACGATGAGGTTGAGGTTGTGCCTGTTGATGCCGCGGAGAATGAATTTCGCTCGCTGGGCTTGGAGGTAGATTGCCCTGCGGAGCAGAATCTGTGTATCCGTGCCGCTCGACTTATGCAGCAACGCTACGGTGTGGGACAGGTGCGTATAACCCTCGATAAGCGCGTGCCTTTTGGTGCGGGTCTGGGTGGCGGCTCGGCAGATGCTACGGCAGTTATCGTGGCTATGAATGAGATTTTCTCGCTCTCGCTGGACGAGTCCACGCTTATATCGCTTGCTGCCGAGCTTGGTAGCGATACGGCATTTTTCGTCCGCAACACACCTCAATTGTGTGAGGGCAGGGGCGAGCAGATGACACCCGCAGCTGTTGATTTACAGGGGCTGTGGATAGTCTTGGTCAAGCCCGCTGAGGGTGTCTCTACGCGCGAGGCGTATGCGGGCGTGAGGCCATCGGTGCCTGTGCGAACATTGTCGGAACGCTTGCAGGAGCCTGTTGAGTGCTGGCAGGGTAGTGTGAAGAATGACTTTGAACCCTCGGTCTTTGCCGCTCATCCTACGCTTGCGGCTATTAAGCAGCAGTTGCTCGATAGCGGTGCCGTGTATGCCTCTATGTCGGGCAGCGGCTCCACTATTTATGCCCTTTTCGACAGCGAGGCGCAGGCAAAGGCTATGCGCTTACTAACCGATTACATCTTCCAACTATAACTGCCCCCCCGATTTCGTCACGCATTGTCATAGCTCAATGCCGTGCCGTAAGAATAGCCTGCATTCTGTGCTGTCGATGCCTATTTCGGCGTTGAGCCTCACGGCCTGGTTGTGGTCGTTCAGGTAGTAACGTGTAGCGCCGTAGTCAAAATGGCGGCTCAGCAGCGATGCTTCATCCCTGATGTAGGGTGATGTTATATCAGCCATATCAGCCATTGTGTGAAATACCGAATATGTTGAGGCGGGGGCATCAGTGTTGCTGCGTGCTGCTCTGACCTTGTTGGCATATACTTCATTGTACTTGTCGGAGAACCAAGCCAGCGAGGCGACGTGCAACTGATGATATGTAACTGTTGGTGATGAGTGCAGAAATCTCTTTTTGCCTTCATCGAAGATATCCTCACCGTGGTCGGCACAGTAATACATTGCCGCGGAAACATTCTCCAACGTATCCAAAGTATTGATTATATTGTCTATGCAGTAGTCGGTATAGTATATTGAGTTATCGTACGCATTGCGTAGCATTGATACGTTTCTACTATTTATCATCACCTCATTGTCGGGCGTAAAGCGGGCGAATTCGCGTGGATAACGTTGGCGGTAGCTGAAATGTGAGCCGTAGGTGTGCAGTACAAAAAATATCTTCTCCGACTGCTCTGTGCTCAGCACCTGGCGCATCGTCTCCACCAACTGAATATCCAGACGTGGCTCTCCGACATATATAACGTGTTGCGCCTCTCTCGCCAGCTTGTCAATCATAGCCCCTTGTGGAGATTGGTTTGATATGAAGTAGGTTGCAAAGCCCGCCTCGTTAAAGAGTGCGAGGATGCCCGAGCGCCGATATAACTCGCCGTGTTGCGAGGGATGAGCAGATGAAAGCATCATAGGTACACTCTTGTGAGTTGTATTGCTCTGCGTGAGCACGTTGCGAAACCATACAACATCTTCACGTGCAGCAAGCAGTGGGGTTGTCTTGCGTTCATAACCATAAGTCTGCCACGATGCGGCACGCGATGCCTCGCCTATAATGAGTACATATACCTCCTTGCAGGCAGGTGTTGAGCATCGTGTTGCGTGGTGCTTAAAATATCTCGACGATTCAACGTAATGTGATATGTCGTACGCCTCGGATATGGCGACACTCATATTGTAGAGAGCATTTATGGGAAACAGCTCGTCGCGTACTATGCTTTTTGCATCCTTGCCGGCGTAGCCAACTAAAACAATGCACCCCGTAAGCAAAGCCGTAACCCCTGCTACGGCCATACTTGTGCGTTGTCTGTTATCCAGAACTATGCGTTTGCAAATATGCACGGCAGCACCCCACAGCAGTGGCATATACAGCAATACAACAGCTATAATTGCAGGATATATGTTGGACAGCAACTCGCCCGCTTCGCCATAGTTCGTGGTGAATAGGTTTAGAAACATATCTGCCGCCACAACCGAATTCCCAAACAGGTAGGATAATACAATCTGAAAGACACTCAGTATAATCAGTGGCAGCCCCAGCCACACCATCACCCCCGAACGGCGTACCGCAGTGGCAAAAAGAATGTATCCTCCCAACGGAATCATTGTGCACGCCACCGATATCCAAAAAGAATTCTTCTCGGTATAAGCAAGTATCCCCACCGGAATCATCAGCGCTGCTACAAATATTGCGGTCAGGTTACGCGAGAAAGACTCTTTTGTGTGTTTGTAGATTTTAGAAAGCCTCATTTACGTTGATTATAAGGCCGTGCGAGTGACGACCAAAACCATAATCAACTCTAAATGACAAATTTCGTGCAACAGCAACCCTTATGCCCACACCATAGTTGGGTAAAAGATGGTCAATATCGAAATATTTATACTTTGAAAAGACACTTCCTGCTCCGCCCCACACAACACCGCTCAGTATGCCGTAAATTCTCTGACGCAACTCCACCTGTGCCGTGACCATATTGCGGTCGGTGTAACGGCCATAGTAGTAGCCTCGCATACGGTTGTCGCCACCCATCTTGGCCCAGAACTGCCACGGAGTGTCCCACGACCACATATCGGCAAACAGATCAAATGCCAGCACACCTCCGCGCCACAGTGGCTGATGGTAGTTTGCCGTAGCCTCTATGTGCCATAGCGTGTTATGATGACTTCCCAATGCTTTGGGATGCAGGGCTCCGCCAAGCTCTATAAAGAAGCCTTGTGTTATGTTCTCTTCGTTTGTGTAGCGGCTGTCATATTTTATGCTTGCGCCTATGCCTGTTGTTGTTGCCGAGAGGTTGCCTGCCTCGTCACTTTGCAGATATTGCAGAGCCAGCTCCGATACATCCTGGCACGAGATATAGAGAAACTTCACTCCTGCACCCGCCGATAGTCCGCCCACAATGTGGCGCCTGTACTCTACCTTGGAGCGGAAGTCGCTGCGCATATATTTCGACACCTTGTTTCTGTTGGCGGCTTCGTAACCCAAGCCCCAGAAGCGTACGGGCATATATCCTCCTGTGAGGCTTATAAGCAGATGGTCTTTCTTGCTCAGGGCCAGGTCGCTGCTTGTTATCAGGCGCGTGAGCCCGTTTATAGATACCATACCCGTCAGGGCTGTGGTTGAGTGGGGTAGTGACTTGTCTTTACGATTTAGTGAGTAACGACCTGCGCCTGTGACCAAGAACAGCAGGTCGGTCTCTTGCGTGTAGCCTACGCCGAGAAACACGTCATAGACAATCTTGCGCTCGTCGGGCGACTTGTCGATCCTGGGCGCAAACCAATTGGCAAACCTCTCCCAGAATGTGGGCTGCGCAGCACGGTTTAATTGACGCTCTACCTCGGCATAATCTATCGGTGAGCTACTCTTCGGGAGCGAGTGCTGCGTGTCTGCAATCTCCTGCGCAGCGATACTATTCACCGCGCATAGCATACACACCATAACTGCAACCCTCAGCGCGCGCATTAGGCCTATCTGTATTTATCTATGATGTTGTAAAAGTCGGCTTTGTCCTGCTCCGTGAACTCACCCTTGCGGCAGAATACCAGCTCGCCCTGCTTTGAGACTATCATCAGCACAAACTGATTGTTGCAATCGCCCAGACCCCATTGCTGAGCCACTATGCGGTCGGGGTCGGCGACTACTGTTGCGCCGTTCTTCTCTGTACGTTTACGAGCCAGCATACGCACAATGCCGTTAGGGAACACCGTATCTTTCAGATTCAGAATTCCAAAACCTACAATATTCTCGCCCTCGGCACGGTGATTATACTCCATATCATAGACGAACTCCTCGTTCTGGCGATGCTTGTCAGGATCGACATAAAATATCAGCAAATTCTTCTGGCCAAAGTAGGGGAGCATTGTGGGGTCGTTTCTTGTATCTCTCAGTTCCAGATTCTCCACCTTGTGAGGCAGGGGCTCCGCCAGTCCTCTCTCTTGCGCAAAAGCAGTTGTTATAGAGATAGCTGCAAGCGCTACTAATATTGCAATCTTCTTCATGTCGTAAGCAGTTGATATCAATTCTGCTACAAATTTAGCAAAAAATTTACATATTATCCTCCTCCAAGGCAAAATTGACTTAATTCACAATCATTTAGAACACTTTCCCTGCCACGGAACATTAAACCCGTATGTGCCGCTGCCCGAGACTATCAGCGTTGCATATATCCCAAGATATAAAAAATATACTTTCAGGGTCTCCATAGCCTCTGCCTCGGCGTGTATCAGTCCTGTCATCGAAATCAAGGTTATTAGAAACATTGCTGCCGCAAAGAACCGTGTGCCTATACCTATCATTATTAAGGCTGCAAATAAGGACTGAAATATTATCGTCAGCGCAAGGGTTGTTGCCGACGAGAGCCCCAGATATGCAGGGTAGTCGATTACTAAATTGCTGTAAGTCTGCATCTTGCCAATGACGTGCAGTAGCATTACACCACCCGTGAATATACGCAGAAAGAGTATCGCCCGCGAGGCGTGGCGCATCTGCGCGAGGGCTTGATTTGTGAGGTTTGTCTGTGATGATTTTTCCATATGCTGTTGCGTGACAAAATGTGTGCCGCACTTTTCTCGGACTATGGGTGCGTAGGTTGGATATTTATTGTATCTTTGCAAAGCGTAATGCAATGTAAACCGTAATGTAAACCGTAAAATATTAAGAATTGTAACAATATGATAAACAATAAGATAACACGCATCCTTTTTGTCTGCTTGGGAAACATCTGCCGCTCGGCTGCCGCCAACGGCATTATGGAGCAGATGGTGCAGCAGCAGGGACTTGGTGATGTTGTTGAAATAGATTCGGCAGGAACTTACGGAGGTCACGCGGGCGAACTTCCCGACCCTCGTATGCGTACGGCCGCTTCCAGGCGAGGTTATAACCTTACCCACCGCTCGCGCAAAGTGCGTGAGGATGACTTCTACGACTTCGATATGATTATCGTGATGGACGACTCCAACTATGAGAATGTGGCACGCCTTGCTCCCGAGCGCAAATATCTCGACAAAGTCTATCGTTTTGTGGAGTTCAGCAAGAACTTTCCCGAGTGGAGTTATGTTCCCGACCCCTACTACGAAGGTCGCGAGGGCTTTGAGCTGGTGCTCGATATGTTGGAGGACGGCTGCTCGGAACTACTGCGTCAGTTAAAGAATTCTTAGCCATCTTAGCCTACAAATGAAAAATATTTTTTTGAAGAGATTATTCCTATCCATGACATTTGCAATCCTTTGCGTGACGGGGAGTTATGCGCAGCAGGATGCTGCTCGGCTTGATGCTCTTTTGCGGGAGTTGGGGAGGGCCGACCAAATGACAAGAATACTCCTTCATAATGCTGTCAAGAATGGTAAAATAGATAGTATTGCTGTTTATGCACAAGATGTTATAAAGGTTGATGAGGTTAATCAACGTCATGTTGATAAGATACTGCGTCAAGGTATCCCCGATAAAATATCGGATGAGGCATATAAGGCTATATTTCTGATTGTTGACCACGCCGACACAAAGTATCAGAAACAGCATTTCAAACATATCCGACATCTTTCTACAAATGGGCATATTGCACTTTGTGACGTTGCTACGTTAAAGGATAGAATACTGATGAACAGTGGTAGAAAACAGCTATATGGCACGCAGACAAAAGCAAAACATATTGTGCTCACATCGGAGGGAGTCAAGCCTCAGTTAATAAATTATGTGTGGCCTGTGAGGAATCCAGGGAGTCTTGACGCACGTCGTTCAGACGTAGGCCTTGGTTCGATTAGTCAGCAGGCTGAGGCGCATAAGGCCGTTGGCTATGAAATGATTTTCGACCATCGATTGTCTAAAAAAGAGATTATCTTGCTCACCTCTTCCCACAATAAATAACTTTCGGAATTATATAGAAACGTCATGCCACATTTTTGCACGGTGCGGCCGTTGCAGTAGTGATTAGGGCGCAAGCAAAAATGATTGGCATCTACCTTTTAAGTAGTCGGTGGCAAGAGCGGAAGGAATAGCTTATATACAACATTAAAGTAGATAATTCCAATAAATTTCAGTCAGTTTCTAAATATTATAAAATATTTACTTACCTTTGTGCAACTATTCCCGCAAAGGGCATAAGGCATTGAAAGTTAAATTTAATCACAATACAAAATGACTAAGGATAATCAGATTTTCGAGCTTATCGGCGAGGAGCGTGCGCGTCAGATGCGTGGTATTGAGCTTATCGCGTCAGAGAACTTCGTCAGCGAGCAGGTTATGGCTGCTATGGGCTCTGTGCTCACAAACAAGTATGCAGAGGGCTATCCCGCAGCACGTTACTATGGCGGATGTGAAGTAGTTGATAAGGTTGAGCGCTTGGCTCAGGAGCGTCTTTGCAAGCTCTACGGCGCCGAGTATGCCAATGTGCAGCCTCACTCGGGCGCACAGGCAAATATGGCTGTGTTCTTTGCAGTTATGCAGCCCGGCGATACCTTTATGGGCCTTGATTTGGCACACGGAGGACACCTCTCACACGGCTCACCTGTAAATATGTCGGGTAAGTACTTCAATGCTGTGGGCTACCAGCTCAGCGAGGCAACAGGTACTATCGACTACGAGGATATGGAGCGCAAGGCATTGGAGCACAATCCAAAGCTTATCGTTGGTGGTGCTTCGGCTTACTCTCGCGAGTGGGATTACAAGCGTATGCGTGAGATTGCCGACAAGGTAGGCGCACTCTTTATGGTCGATATGGCACACACCGCAGGTCTTATCGCTGCGGGCGTGCTGGATAACCCCGTGAAGTATGCTCACATCGTAACCTCTACAACCCACAAGACCCTTCGTGGTCCTCGTGGCGGTATTATCCTTATGGGCAAGGACTTCGAGAATCCTTGGGGCTTGACAACTCCAAAGGGCGTTGTTAAGATGATGTCGCAGATTCTCAACTCGGCTGTCTTCCCAGGCATCCAGGGTGGGCCTTTGGAGCACGTCATCGCAGCTAAGGCGGTTGCTTTTGGTGAGGCGTTGCAGCCTGAGTATAAGGAGTATCAGAAGCAGGTTCAGAAGAACGCCAAGGCTATGGCTGCGGCATTCGAGAAGCGTGGCTACACGGTGGTCTCTAACGGCACCGATAACCACCTTATGCTTATCGACCTGCGCACCAAGTTCCCCGAGCTGACGGGTAAGCTGGCAGAGCGTTGTTTGGTAGCTGCCGACATCACTACCAATAAGAATATGGTACCATTCGACTCACGTTCTCCATTCCTCACTTCGGGCTTGCGCTTCGGCACACCGGCCATCACCACTCGCGGTGTTAAGGAGGATAAGATGGATTACATCGTGGAGCTTATCGACCGCGTATTGCACGACCCCGAGAACGAGGAGAATATTGCAGCCGTTCGCAAGGATGTAAATGCTATGATGGAGCAGTATCCTCTGTTTGCATGGTAGAGGTATATCCATTGTGTTAAAATAGATTGAGGTTGCTTTCACAAAGGCAACCTCAATTTATTTATGAATTATCTACTTGAATGTTGTAATAACAACCGTCATCCCCCGGAGCGCCGCTATTAAGGCGAGAGCAGAGGATGCTTGTATCCTTTGCTGAGCCGAGGCGGTGAAAAGCCACCCTTGTGGTGGATTAGCGTAGCGACGATGGGGATCTACCTTTTACAAATGTTTTCTCACTCCTTCGACCGCCCTAAAACAAAGGTAGATGCCAATCATTTTTGCAGATAATCTCAATACTGCTGTGACGGTTACCATGTGCAAAAATGTGGCATGACGTGGTTTTTATTAGGGGGTGCGACAAAAGTGTGTCATTGCGAGGAGGACAAAGCCCGACGTGGCAATCCTCCACGTGCCTCCCTAAACTCCCTAAACTCCCTAAACTCCCTAAACTCTCTAAACTCTCTAAACTCTCTAAACTCTCTAAACTCTCTAAACTCTCTAAACTCTCTAAACTCTCTAAACTCTCTAAACTCCCTAACCCAACTATATAAAAAGCGAGGATGCACGCGCACCCTCGCCTTCGTTTTTAGAATGTAAACACTCTACTAAAAGTCATAACCAACAATATCGGCAGCATAATCTTCCCAACGCTCAAATGTAGCAATAATTTCTTAACCACTGCACTGAAAATTTATATTTTTCTTGCGCCGACAAAATTTCCGCGCCAAAAGTCCGTTCTCTATATGACTTGGGCGAAAAATGGAATTATTTTCAAAAAGTGAAACAAAAAGGTTACGCTTTGCGTAATAGTGAGAAAGTGTAGTTATAAACCAACGCTCAGGCGAGAAGAAATTTAACATAGTAAGATATGCGTCAATTAAAAATCACGAAATCAATCACCAACCGCGAAAGTGCGTCACTGGATAAGTATTTACAGGAGATAGGTAAGGAGGAGCTTATCACCGTTGAGGAGGAGGTTGAATTGGCTCAACGCATCCGCAAGGGTGATCAGGAGGCTTTGGATAAGCTCACAAAGGCCAACCTGCGCTTCGTAGTATCTGTTGCCAAGCAGTATCAGAATCAGGGTCTCAGCCTGCCCGACCTTATCAACGAGGGTAACCTGGGCCTTATCAAGGCGGCCGAGAAGTTCGACGAGACTCGTGGTTTTAAGTTTATCTCATACGCCGTGTGGTGGATTCGTCAGTCTATCCTTCAAGCCCTGGCAGAGCAGAGCCGTATCGTGCGCTTGCCACTTAATCAGGTAGGCTCATTGAATAAAATTAACAAGGCTTTTGCACGCTTCGAGCAGCAGCACGAGCGCACTCCGTCGCCCGAGGAGTTGGCAACCGAGTTGGCTTTGCCAAAGGAGAAAGTGTCGGACACTTTGCGCGTTGCCGGCCGCCATATCTCGGTAGATGCACCTTTTGCCGATGGTGAGGATAACAGTCTGTTGGATGTGCTGGTAAATACTGACTCTCCAAATGCCGACCGAGGCCTTATTAACGAGTCGTTGGCTACCGAAGTAGATAGAGCGTTGGAGACCCTCACCGAGCGCGAGCGCGACATCATCAAGTACTTCTTCGGCATTGGTTGCTCTGAGATGACCTTGGAGGAGATAGGCGAGAAGTTTGACCTTACGCGTGAGCGTGTGCGTCAAATTAAGGAGAAGGCTATCCGCCGTCTGCGCCAGTCATCGCGCAGTAAGTTGTTGAAGTCTTACCTTGGGTAAATAATTATTGGTACACAAGATAAAGAGCCTGTCTAACAATGAAAAGAGTTAGGCAGGCTTTTTTTTGGAGTTTATATAAGATTGAGATAAACGAGCGATAATTTTGTTGTATTTTGGTTTAAGCAGCGAAAAGATGCGTATATGCGTCTTTCATATTGCCC
>JAZUMN010000089.1:0-5068 GCA_045603645.1 Alistipes sp.
GCTCCTGGCTCAAAAATTAAGCGAGAGATCACAAAGATTCTCTACGAGCAGGGCTACATCTTGGCCTACAAGTTCGACACAGACGAGAAGGGTCACCCTTCAATCAAAATCGCCTTGAAGTGGGACGCAGCGACCAAGGGAAACGCAATCAAGAACCATAAACGAGTAAGCCGTCCAGGTTTGCGTCAGTACGCATCGGTAGAGTCAATGCCACGCGTGTTGAATGGTTTGGGTATCGCCATCCTCTCAACATCGAAGGGTATCATGACCGACGCCAAGGCTCGTAAGGAGAACGTAGGTGGTGAGGTATTGTGCTACATCTACTAATTTTCTCTCAGCATTAATTAACTAAAAACAAAGAAGAAATGTCAAGAATTGGTAAATTACCTGTAATCTTACCCGCAGGCGTAACCGTAGAGGTTGCCGCAGACAACACGGTAAGCGTGAAAGGGCCACTTGGTACACTGAGTCAGGCAGTTGATTCAGACATTAAGGTAGAGGTTGGCACCCACACAGACAAGGAGGGTAAGGAGCATGCAGCCGTATTGGTTACACGTCCTACAAATCAGCCTCGTCATCGTTCATTGCACGGCTTGTACCGCGCACTCATCAACAATATGGTCGTAGGCGTATCTAAGGGCTACGAGATTAAGCAGGAGTTGGTAGGTGTTGGTTTCAAGGCAGAGGTTAAGGATGGTTTGTTGGTGATGGGTCTTGGTTACTCACACGACATCGCCATTCAGCTCCCAGCTGAGGTTCAGGCAACAGCAGTAACAGAGAAGAAAGGTAACCCTATCCTCACACTCAAATCTATCGACAAGCAGTTGGTAGGTCAGGTGGCAGCAAAGATTCGTTCATTGCGCAAGCCAGAGCCATACAAGGGTAAGGGTATTAAGTTTGTTGGTGAGGTTATCCGTCGTAAGGCTGGTAAGTCTGCATCAAAATAGTAAAATAAGTCAAGCATTATGTCATTAACAAAAATAGAAAGAAGAGAGAGGATTAAGATGCGTATCCGTAAGATTGTGAACGGTACGCCTGAGCAGCCTCGTATGACCGTATTCCGCTCAAACAAGCAGATTTACGTTCAGTTTATTGATGACCTTGCAGGTGTGACTTTGGCAACAGCTTCATCTTTGGATAAGGAGGTAGCAGCTGAGGCAGCAGGCAAGAACAAGTGTGAGATTGCAGCCTTGGTAGGTAAGCTGGCAGCACAGCGTGCAATCGAGAAGGGTATTCAGAATGTTGCGTTCGACCGTAACGGATATCTGTACCACGGTAGAGTAAAAATGTTGGCAGACGCCGCTCGTGAGGGTGGTCTTAAATTCTAAGCGATATGTCAAATACAAATGTAAAGAAAGTTCGTACAAGCGACCTGGAGCTCAAGGATAGATTGGTAGCTATCAACCGCGTTACAAAGGTAACAAAGGGAGGTCGTACATTTACCTTCTCAGCAATTGTCGTAGTAGGTAACGAGAACGGTGTTGTAGGCTACGGTCTTGGTAAGGCATCGGAGGTTACATCGGCTATCGCTAAGGGTGTAGAGGATGCAAAGAAGAATCTTGTCAAGATTCCTGTAATCAACGGTACTATTCCTCACAAGCAGGAGATGCGTTACAGCGGCTCGGAGGTTATGATTCGCCCCGCAGCTCCCGGTACAGGTATCATCGCCGGTGGTGCGATGCGTGCTGTGTTGGAGTCAGGAGGTATCAAGAACGTGCTTGCCAAGAGCAAGGGTTCATCTAACCCACACAACTTGGTTAAGGCTACCGTATCGGCATTGTGCGAGTTGCGCGATGCACACAGCGTAGCGCAGGTGCGTGGTATCTCAATGAATAAGGTGTTTAACGGTTAATTTTTGGGACTATGGCAAAGTTGAAAATCACACAGGTTCGCAGCCAGATTGGCACAACAGCACAGCAGCGCAAGAATCTCGCGGCTTTGGGTCTTCGCAAGATTAACCAGAGCGTAGAGCACAGCGACTCAGTAATCATCAAGGGTATGATTGAGCGCGTAAAGCACCTCGTAGTAGTTGAGGAGGTAAAATAAGTTTAACGTCAAAAAAGAAATTCTGAACATGGAACTTAATAATTTGAAGCCCGCAAAGGGTGCTACTCACCACGACAAGCGCGTGGGTCGCGGTGCTGGTTCAGGTCACGGCGGTTACTCAACCCGCGGTTTGAAGGGTGCCAAGTCACGTTCTGGTTACTCTCGCAAGCTCGGTTTTGAGGGCGGTCAGATGCCTTTGCAGCGTCGTTTGCCAAAGTTCGGTTTCAAGAACTTGAAGCGCGTAGAGTTTAAGCCTATCAACCTCTCTACTTTGGAGGAGTTGTCAGCAAAGAAGTCACTCACAGTAATCAACATCGAGACTTTGGTTGCTGCCGGTTTTATCTCATCTAACGACCGCGTTAAGATTTTGGGCAACGGCAGCGTAAGCAAGGCTTTGACTGTTACAGCACACGCTTTCTCACAGAGCGCCGAGGCTGCTATCGTAGCCGCAGGTGGTAGCGTAGAGAAGTTGTAAACCAATAAAAAGAAACTAATATGAACGGTTATGTTATTGCTGGTTTGCTCATAGCGGTCATCGTGCTGCTGCTTGCAACCAACAAAAAACTCGTTGAAACATTGAGAAACATATACAAGATTGAGGAGCTCCGCAAGCGTATCCTTTACACTGTGGGTCTTCTGCTTGTATATCGTTTAGGCTGTTTTGTGGTAATACCAGGTATCAACCCAAATATGTTGGGGACAGGTTCGGCATTGGCAAGCCAGATGGACAGCAACGCTCTTTTGGGCTTGCTCGACGTATTCTCTGGCGGTGCATTTGCTAATGCAGCCATTCTGGCACTTGGTGTTATGCCATACATCACCGCTTCGATCATCATTCAGCTGCTCGGCATCATGGTGCCCGCAGTTCAGAAGTTGCAGAAGGAGGGTGAGAGTGGACGCCGCAAGATGAACCAGTGGACACGTCTGCTGACCATCGGTGTATTGTGCATCCAGGGTCCTGCATACGTGGCTAACCTCTACGCACAGATGCCTCAGGCATTCGTATATGGAGGTACATTCTACTTCTACGCCTACGCAACGGTTATTCTCATCGCAGGTACCATGTTTACCATGTGGCTCGGTGAGCGTATCACAGACAAGGGCATCGGTAACGGTGTGTCAATGATCATCATGATTGGTATCGTGGCTCGTCTGCCTCAGGCGCTGCTTGCCGAGTTCACAGCTCGCGTCAGCACCTCGACCGGCTCGCTTATCATGTTCTTCGTTGAGCTTGCTCTGTTGTTCGTAGTGTTTATGGTGTCTATTGCAGTCATTCAGGCAGTCCGCAAGGTGCCTGTGCAGTATGCCAAGCGTATCGTTGGTAACAAGCAGTATGGCGGTGTGCGTCAGTACATCCCCTTGAAGATGAATGCGGCAAACGTAATGCCTATCATCTTCGCTCAGGCTCTTGTTATGATTCCAGCCTTCATCCCTGGCTTGCAGGGTGCATTCTCAAATATGCAGGGCTTCTGGTACAACTTTACATTGGCAGTGCTGGTAATCGCCTTCACCTATTTCTACACGGCGATTATCATCAACCCTCAAATGATGGCCGACGATATGAAGCGTAACGGTGGCTTCATCCCAGGCGTTATGCCCGGTAAGCAGACCGTGAACTATATCGATACCATCATGACAAGAATCACTCTTCCAGGCTCAATCTTCCTCGCCCTGGTGTCTATTATGCCAGGCTTGGCTATGAAGTTCGTGGGTGTGCCGCAGAGCTTCGCCTACTTCTACGGCGGTACTTCGTTGCTGATTATGGTGGGTGTTGTTCTTGACACTCTAAGGCAGATTGAGAGCTACCTGTTGATGCGTCACTATGATGGTCTTATGAAGACCGGACGTATCCAGGGACGTTAAAGAGTTCCCGATTGAGTAAGATTTAGTCGGAGCCTGATAATTAAAGTTGAGTTAGCGTGCGCGTCGCTCTATAATATATATAGTATAGACGCGCAGGCAACAAACCGAAGAAGAATGATATACCTGAAAACAGACGAGGAGATTGAGATTCTACGCGAGAACAACATCTTGGTTAGCCGTGCGCTGGCCGAGGTGGGCAAGAACATCCGCGAGGGAGTAACAACTGCCGAGCTGAATCGCATAGCCGAGGAGTTTATCCGAGACAATGGCGCCGAGCCAGCGTTCTTGGGTTACCAGGGCTACCCTGCGTCGGCTTGCATCTCGGTCAATGAGCAGGTTGTGCACGGCATTCCGGGCAACAGAGTCATTCGTGAGGGCGACATTGTGTCGGTGGACTTGGGTACGTTTTTGAAGGGGTTTGTTGGTGATTCGGCATATACGTTTGCCGTTGGAGAGGTTAGCAATGAGGCACGCCAACTTCTGGAAGTCACCAAAGAAGCTCTTCGTAAAGGTACAGCACAGGCGAAGGCGGGTAATCGCGTGGGCGACATATCGGCTGCTGTGCAGTCATACGCCGAGAGCTTCGGCTACGGCGTGGTGCGCGAATTAGTAGGTCACGGATTGGGAAGGAAAATGCACGAATCCCCCGAGGTACCGAACTTCGGCGCACGAGGCAGAGGGCCACTTTTGAAGGAGGGTATGGTAATCTGCATCGAGCCTATGATAAACATGGGCACACGAGCAGTGGTCTTTGAGCGTGACGGTTGGACCGTGCGCACGAAAGACAACAAGCCATCGGCTCACTTCGAGTTTGCAGTGGCAGTCCGCCGTGATGGGCCAGACGTTTTAACCGACTTTAATATAATCGAACAGGCACTTAACATTAAGTAAGAACTCTATGGCAAAACAAACTGCTATTGAACGAGACGGAACCATCATCGAGGCGTTGTCAAACGCTATGTTCCGTGTCGAATTGGATAACGGACACGTTATCACGGCTCATATCTCAGGCAAGATGCGTATGCACTACATCAAAATCCTGCCCGGAGATAAGGTCAAAGTGGAGATGACCCCCTACGATTTGAGTAAGGGTCGCATATCCTTTAGGTACAAATAATTAAGATTGCTTGAAAATTATGAAAGTAAAAGCATCAATCAA
>JAZUMN010000090.1:0-12509 GCA_045603645.1 Alistipes sp.
CCTGTTGTAGCCGTGTTTGACGAGGGTACGATGCCCACATTTTGGGCAAACTTTTTATCCATTTCTAACGCAAATAGTGCAAATATATAAAAATCAATCAATTGCCCCGATTTTATGTACTAATTTTGACCAATAAGCCCAATATTGCAAAACAATAAAAACACAGTATTATGAAAAAACTATTATTATTGGCGATTTTGATCGTGTGTTCTGTGACCAGCCTATCGGCAAAGGATATTTCGGTGACCGTTTCTCCTGAACATGCAACTATTTTGCAAAAGGGAAAAGTTGTTCAGCCTGTCACACCTGGTGTGTATAGCTTGAAAGTTGGTCTTTTTGGCTCAGAAGTTTTCACTGTTCAGGCTGATGGTTATGACTCGCAGCAATTTATCGTAAGTTCAAAATCGCCTGCTACAATGCAGGTAACATTAAAACCTAATCGCAAACAAGTATCATTCTCCGCAGAGCCTAATACGGCTACCATATATGTAGATGGTAGAGAGTCGGGTAAAGGCGTTGTGGACTTTACAATTCACAAGAACGAGTCTAAAACAGTGAAAATTGAGTTGGATGGGTACGACACCTATATCAAACATATTGGATTCAACGATCAGTCCGATACTAAGATGTCGTATAATGTTGCTTTGACGCCTAACCGTAGAGAGGTAAATATTTTGGTAGATACAAAGTCGGCGGAGTTTTGGTACGATGGTGTCCTTGTTGCTAATAATGGAAATAATATGGCTACTATTACGTTGCATAAAGGCAAGGATGCTCAGTTGGTGATTCGTGCAGAGGGCTTCTTGGAATATAGTAGAATAATGAGATTCTCGGAAAATATGACTTCTTATAATTTGACACAAGAGATGTCTGTGGATCAGGCATGGGTTTCATCGGAGCCCGGAGCTGCTATTGCTAACAAGCGTACTGAATTTACTGTCAATAAAAACAATATGACTCGTGAGGATGCTATTAGACGAATGAAATATTATATTGGTGAAATATTTGATACCTACGAGGTTAATGATAATTATTCAGGATGGTATCGTACAATTTGGAATGTAGAGGCTTATCCTGGAAATCAATTTATCCGTACGCGAGTAGAAATCAAAGAGATTCCCGATAATGGTGACAATCAGTTGAAATTCAAATTCTTGATTCAAAGCCAGATAACAAACAAAGAGCACGCTAAGGATGAGGATTTCAAAGATTGGGATCGTGTGTTGAAGAAGTATTCAAAGTTGGCAACAGACTTGCGTAGCATTGTGGAGTAAGCAGAAAGTGATATATCACACGCGGTGTTAACCGAATAATACCCATCGGAAATGGTTTATTGAGGATAAATTCCGAGATAAACCATTTTTTTTGTATATTTGCATAATGTAAGTGTGTAAACGGCAAGAGTATGGAAAATCTGATATCGGTATATAACACCTTTTTGATAGTTATGTCCGTTGTGGCTCTCTTTGTCTTTGTGGCATTGCAGTTCTTCGAGGCGGGCTATGGCTACCTCTTTGACAGCCGTTACGGCAGGCCTATACCCAATAAGGTGGGGTGGGTGCTTATGGAGTCACCCGTCTTTATCCTTATGTGTGTGCTGTGGGGACTCTCTCCACGACAGTGGGAGGCGGTGCCTCTGGTGCTGTTTGCAATCTTTCAGCTGCATTACTTTCAGCGCTCGTTCATCTTCCCGCTGCTTATGCGTGGCGAGTCGAAGATGCCGCTGGGAATAGTCCTGATGGGTGTGGTGTTCAACTCTCTCAACGCCCTGATGCAGGGTGGCTGGATATTCTACCTTGCCCCCGAGGGCTACTATGCCGATTGGTTTGCGAAGCCATATATCTGGGTGGGAGGCTTGGTTTTCCTGGCGGGTATGGCGATAAATCTGCACTCCGACTATGTCATCCGCAACCTGCGCAAGCCGGGCGACAGGCGTCACTACATTCCCAGGGGAGGTATGTTTAAGTATGTGTCGTCGGCCAACTACTTTGGCGAGTTGTTGGAGTGGACAGGCTTTGCCATTGCGTCGTGGTCGTGGGCAGGTGTTGTCTTTGTGTTGTGGACATTTGCTAACCTCGCACCTCGTTCGGCATCGCTCTATAAACGCTACGAGAAGGAGTTTGGTGAGGAGTTTACCTCGTTAAAGCGCAAGCGTATTATTCCATTCATATATTAGAAATTTACGACAAGATGAAAGATATAAAAGAATCTCTGCTCTTCACGCCCTACAAGCTGGGCCCTGTGACACTGCGTAACCGCACGATACGCTCGGCGGCATTTGAGTCTATGGGCAAGGACTTTGTACCCACCCAGGCTCTTAAAGACTACCACGTTAGCGTTGCCAGGGGCGGTATAGGTATGACTACGCTGGCGTATGCCTCGGTAAACCGTAGCGGCATATCGTTTAATTCGCAACTGTGGCTGCGTGATGAGATTCTGCCTGCACTGCGCGACATCACCGATGCCGTGCATCGGGAGGGTGCTGCTGTGGGCATACAGATAGGTCACTGCGGCAATATGACCCATTGGAGTACGGCAGGGTGCTTTCCCGTGTCGGCATCGAATGGCTTTAACCTCTACTCGCCTACGTTTCACCGCCGCCTGAAACCTGCCGAGCTTGTCACCTTTGCCAAGGACTTCGGCAAGGCTGTTGTCACGGCTCACAATGCGGGCTTCGACTCTGTTGAGGTGCACGCCGGTCACGGCTATCTCATCTCGCAGTTCCTCTCGCCCTGGACAAACCGCCGCCGTGACGAGTTCGGAGGCTCGCTGAGTAACCGTATGCGCTTTATGAATATGTGTCTGGAAGAGGTTATGGAGCAGGCTGCACGCCACAATATGGCGGTGCTTGTAAAGCATAATATGGAGGATGGTTTCAAAAGCGGCATCCAGATACCCGAATCTATCGAGATAGCCAAACAGATGGAGTCCTTTGGAGTTCACGGCATAGTCCTCTCGTCGGGCTTTGTGTCGCGTGCTCCTATGGCTGTTATGCGAGGCCGAATACCCACAAAGACTATGGGTTATTATATGGGCTGGAACGAATGGTTACAGAAGATTGTCGTGTCGCTCTTCGGCCAGTGGATGATTAAGCAGTATGACTTCGAGGAGTGCTTCTTCTTGGAGAATGCCAGGAAGTTCCGTGCGGCATTGAAGGGCCCGCTGGTATATGTCGGAGGCCTGGTGTCACGCGAGGGCATTGAGCGAGTGCTTGACGAGGGCTTCGAGATGGTGCAGATGGCGCGTGCCCTGATTAACGACCCTGCCTTTGTGAATAAGATGCTTGCAGGCGATATGGCAACACGCTCGAGCTGTGACCATAAGGACTACTGCATTGCGCGTATGTACTCCGTCGATATGAAGTGCTGTCATCACTGCGATAACCTGCCAAAGATTGTCCGCAAAGAACTTAAATTGTAATTATGCGTAGAGGAGAGGTTTTGTCGGGCTCAAAGACAGCTCTTGTAACGGGTGCCTCAAAGGGTATAGGTCGTTGTTATGCCCTGCGTTTGGCGTCGCTGGGGTATAATGTTTTGATGGTCGCTTCGGGTGAGCAGGAACTTGTTGAAGCTGCCGAGGAGGTTGCAGGGGTAAATAGAGATGTGTGGGTGCGTTACCTTGTCAAGGATATGGCTACGCCTGCCGCTGCACAGGAGATGTACGCCTACACCGAGGCGGAGGGCATCAAGGTTGATGTGCTGATTAACAATGCGGGCATATTCTCGTTTTGCGACATTCTCTCAACACCCATCGAGCGCATCGAGCGTATGATTTGCCTGCACGACCTTACGGCTACCATAATGTGTCGCTTATATGCGGCCGATATGATTGCACGAGGTGGAGGAAGGATACTTAATATGTCCTCTTACTCTATCTGGATGCCATACCCGGGGCTTTCGCTGTATAGTGCCAGCAAGGCCTACTTAAAGAGCTTCTCTGTCGCCTTCTCGAAGGAGGTTGAGGCTCGGGGCGTCACCGTCACGGCCATCTGCCCTGCGGGTATCGCTACCGATTTATATGGCCTTAGCCCTAAGCTGCAACGCTTTGGCGTTAAGACAGGTGTTTTGATGACCCCAGAGAGCTGCGCTCGTCGCTCACTCAATGGTATGTTCCGCGGTCAACGGTGCAAGGTGCCCGATTGGTGGTTCCGCCTCTTTATTCCCCTCTGCCAATTAGTCAGAGGGCCTCTGATGCGCTGGTTGCGCAACTACACTATGCAGTTTCAGAAGTAAAAAAAATAAGAGGGCGTTTCTTTGGCGACCTCTTACCTCGGAGTATTAGAAGCTCCTTGTAACAAAATAGCAAACCGCTTCAAACTACTAACGACCGCAGGAGCAGAGGCTTGCTGCGTAAGCAGGTTGAAAGGAGTTTAAGGAGTATAAAACAAAAATAAGAGGGCGTTTCACAACGACCTCTTACCTCGGAGCCTCAGAAGCTCCTTAAACTACTAACCCAAACTTAAATAAATGAAGAAACCTCGCAACGGTTTCGCCGTTGCTGTATAATCTAATCGCAAAGGATATGCCATTTATTGTGTGGCAGAGCATTTAAGACCACACAAGACATCATAGAGTCCAAACCGAGTATCGTTGCTCAGCGTTTATTTGTGATGCTTGCAGCCGTCGCCTGTGTGGTGTGCCAAAACAGTGTGGGGGATATGTCCGTGTGATACAATCTGAATGGGGCAGTTGTAGTTGAGCAACTGCTCTTCGGTGAGGATGTTGGAGTCGTGACGATGCACACTGCGGTTTACACATACTACGCTGCTAACCAGGCTTGTAACCGTTCCTACATCATGTGATACTATAACTACCGCCATACGCTCGTGCAGTTGTTGTAGCAAGGCGTAAAATTCATTCTCAAAGCGGTTATCCACAAAGTTCGTGGGCTCGTCAAGAATAAGCAGTCGTGGCTCGGCGATGATGGCACGGCAGAGCAGGGCGCGCTGCATCTCACCTCCCGACACCTCACCTATGGGGTGTGAGGCTATCTTCTCGATGCCCATCTGTTGCAGCAGGTCGTCTGCCTTGGCTGTGTCCTGACGCGAGTAGCGGGCATTAAAACCCTTCTCGCTCTGCAACCCCGACAGCACCACCTCCTCAATAGATATAGGAAAGCGCATATCGAACTTGCTTATCTGCGGCATATAACCAATCTTGTAGTGATGGCTGCGTCTAAGCGTGGGGGAGTAGTCTATTCTGCCCTTGTAGGGTATGCTGCCCATAATCGCCTTTACCAGCGAGCTCTTGCCGCCGCCGTTGGGGCCTATGATGCCCAGAAAGTCGTCGGCGTAGATGTTGAGATTAACATCTTGCAGCGCAACGGCACCCTCATACTCTACGCTCACATCGTGGAGCGATACTATAATGTTGTGCTTTGCCATCTTAGTTCTGTGTTATGATGTGTGTCACATCCTCAATAAAGAGCAGAGGGTTCTCTGCCAAGGGGTTTATCTGCGTAGGCTCAACGCCCATATCCTTGGCTATGACATCCACCACCGAGCGGGGGAACTCTGCCTGATAGAGCAGACAATGTATGCCATTTTGTCGTGCACGGTCGATAATCTCGGCTATATGTTTGGCTGAGGGCTCCTTGCCCTGATTTTCGATGGCTATCTGCTCGATGCCATAGTTGCGGGCATAGTAACTCAGGGCGGGGTGGTATATTATAAATGCCTTGGTCTGTGCGGCGTCAAGCTTTGCGCGGCAGCTCTCTGACAGAGCCTCTATCTGACGGTCAAGTTGCTGATATGCAATGCTATACTTTGTAGAGTCGGGGCATAACTGCATTACCGCATCGTGGGCATTGCGAGCCATTATGCGTAGCTCGTCGGGCGAGGTCCAGATGTGGGGGTCTATGCCGTGGGCGTGGCTATGAGTATGAGCAGGGGAGTGGCCGTGCCCGCAGTGTGAGCACTCGCCTTTTATAAGGTCTATGTCCTCGCTGAGGTTTGTCACGCGCTCGGGCGTAGCAATCTTATCCAGCAGGTTACGCTCGAAGTCAATCAGCCCCGTGGAGAATATCATCCGGGCATTGCTTATATGGCTCATCTGGCGGGGCGTAGGCTCGTATGTCTCGGGGCTTGCACCCGAGGGCACAAGCACCTCTATCGTAAAGTCACTGCCTACAATGCTCTCTACAATATATTTCAGTGGCTCTATGCTCACCACAATATCCGCCTCGGAGGGTTTGGCTTTGTTGCAACCCACAAGCAGCAGGGTAGCTGCCACCATCACAAATCTATTTATCAGCTCTCTCATATTGCCAAATTTTTTCTGCGCAAATATACAAAAAAAATGGGGATGCCCGACCTTTTGCCGAGCATCCCGAAGATTTCGTCCAAATGTGGTATTACAACCTTGTGAGGTCGAAGTTTCTCCACAGCACCTTGATATTGCTGCCGTCGTGTATCTGCAACATAATACGTCCCGATGTAGAGCCTATCAATTCATCCTCAATCTCTGCCATAGCCTCGCCGTTGAGCCAGGTCTGCACCTTGCCACCCTGCACTCTAAGACGCAACGTATTCCACTCGCCCTCCTTTAAGACAGACTCCTTCTCGGCAGGAATCTGCGCCAGCCAGCCACGGCCGTAAGACTCATATATGCCGCCTGTGTCGCTACCCTTGGGTGCTACCTCGCACTG
Source organism: Alistipes sp. (assembly GCA_045603645.1). GTDB lineage: Bacteria > Bacteroidota > Bacteroidia > Bacteroidales > Rikenellaceae > Alistipes. The sequence continues at coordinate 6,646 of JAZUMN010000090.1, forward strand.
CCAGCCGTTCACAATGTTGTTCTTGTAGCCGCCCTCGACAAAGGAGTGAAAGAAGAGTCCCGAATTACCATTTGAGCACTGCTTGAACTCGACTGTAAGGTCGAAATCCTTGTAGTACTCGCGAGTGCCGAGGTAGCCGTACTTCTTGTCATCGCCGTTCTCCGTTACGAGGTTGCCCTCATTATCCACCGACACCTTCATTGAGCCGAACTGCTCCCAGCCCTTGGTATCCTTACCGTTGAAGAGTGACACCTTCTCGCCTGCACGAGTGTAGGGCAGCTCCTTAATCTTTATGTTGCGGAATGAGGCGGGGTCGCCGTGGTCCTGCAAGCAGATGACACCCTCCGCAGAGAGTCCATACTCGGTTGCATTGCCCCATTTGCCACTTGCCTTGCGTGCAAACCAGTCGTCGGTATAAGCCTCAAACTCAATTATTTTCTCGCCATTAAGCCAATGCTCTACGTGGCCGTTGTCATAGACAATCTTCGAGGTGTTCCACTCGCCTACGGGGTTTATGTGCATCTTCTCAGGGTCGGGAAGGTGCATAGCGTAATCAACGCCCAGCTTCTGCCACTCGGCAAGCTTTGCAGGAGCATATACCTCCTCCCAGCCTGGGCCGTCAATAAGCTGATACTCAGGGCCTGTGACGTAGGGTACCGAGAACTTGGGGTGCTCCACAACGTGGTATATCATACCGCTGTTGCCGCCCTTGGTGAGCTTCCAGTCCCACGCAAGCTCAAAGTTAGAGTACTTCTTGTCGGTTACGATGTACCCCGATGCGTCGCCACCTTCGCCTGAGGCCTGGATGCAGCCATCGACAACTGTCCAGCCTCCCAGGAGTTCCTTCTTGTTAAAACTGCGCCAGCCATTGAGGGTCTCGCCATCGAACAGCAGCTGCCAGCCCTCGGCCTTCTCGGCCTTTGTGAGCGTGTTGGGTCGTGGCTCACACGATGCCATACCTGCAACCAATGCAGATGCGGCGATAAGGGAAATAATTTTCTTCATAGTGTTAAAGGTTTGTATATCAGCTGTTTATCCTATCTTCAAATCTATTGTCGTCGCTCTCAAACTCCACCTTCCATCGCCGCTTTGTGCAGCGAGGATAAGTCCTCGAAGTCCGTCGTGCGTTGTGGCGTCAGCGCAGCAGTGGGGGAGTTGCGAGGTGTGCCATGCCTGCCATAAGAGTCCATCGTCTACTGCCAATGAGGAGCCGCAGTCGTAGCCTTTAATCTCTCGCTTGCCGTGCTGCCTCGTCCATCGGCGTGAGCCTCCTTCGATAAAGCAGTTACGGGCCTGCTCGGCTGTGAAATGCTCGCCCGAGGATGCCTGCAACGTGATTTTACGGTCGCAGATGGTCTCGTAACAGAATGAGCCTCTGCCTATTGCACGATAGGTGGTGTCTATTTTCAGGCGTAGCATATCCTTTACGTCGTTTATGTGACGCTCATACTCAACAATCAGCTGCGATGGAGTATAACGCTTTGCCTGCTGCGCAGCCATCATCGCTTGGCTTCTAAGGGAGAATCCTGAGCCGTAGCCAATCGTCAGGGCGTGACCCAAAACCAAAGCAACGACGACTATTGTTGCCACCATACTTATGTTATGATGTTTAGTATGTTTATTATAATATTTGGTATGTTGCTTACTTTCCATTATTTAATTTAACATAATATAAATATTACATCAAATATATATTTCTTAACCGAATGGGGTATTCAGGTGTTGTTTGTGCAAAGCGGCACAGCAACCATAGTTTTTGTAATCATCACTTCGCAGTTGATCCGTAGCTTGCTCGTTTTGTATTACAAATATACAAAATTATTGTAATATCCTAAGAATTTATTTTCGTGTTGCCCGCTGCCGCGCAGATCGTTTCTAAAATATCCTCAGAGAGTTACAAACAAAATTTAACATAATTAAGCAATAAAAAATCCACGAAAAAATTTATCGTGGATTGTAACTCTCAAATGTGTTGTCGTCGTAGAGCACTATTATGCGCCTGACGCCTCGTCGTGAGATCGGATGCGGCAAGGATTCTCCTCTTACGAAATTTTCTCCTCCTCCGACATCAATGCTTTGAGTTGTGGAGTTGTGTCCGCTCCCAAAGTTCTGAATTTTGTTCTCCTCTTCGTGCGCATCAAAGGGAAGCGAGCCATCAGGGGTTGGAACACCGGAACTCGCACCGGTTGTCGGGTTGTCGGTTCTATACATCTGCTCGCTGTCGAGAAGTAACCAGTCGGGATTGATGTTCGGAAAACGACGCAGAATCTTTTGCAGCAAATCGTAGCTCGGTTTGTTACGCTCGGAGATGATGTGTGAAATTCCCGATGAGCGTATGCCGAGAAGTTCTGCCAGCCGACTCGCTGTCAGTTTCTCGCTATCCATCAATTTTAGTAGTTTTTCGCGCATTTTCTTAATTTTTCACAAATATAAAACATTTTTCTTTTATAAACAAGCAAATTTATACAAATGTGATAGTTGTAAAAGTGTTAATAATGTTCACAATTGTAAATACACGGATTATGGTAAAAAGTGCAGAATGGTTGTATTTAATATTTTACATTACATAAATATGTGTAACTTACTGATAATAGTACTAATAAAGCTATTCAAATCGCTATGTAGGCTTGATTTTGGTCAAACGTGCCACACGGTGTCATTTGGCGTAGGTTTTACATAAGTTTGTGATGTGTAAATCACTGATAATGAGTGTATAAAAGAGTGATAATTTAGTATTTTAACTTTGTTGATTGCGTATAAAATGGGAGGCTTATCACCCTATCCAAAATAATTACATTTGTGATAATTAACAATGAGAATAATCGTTGTTAATATTACAAAAGTGAACAAATGAACTCTTTTACAAATGTGTTGATTTTACAAATGTGATAACAAATGTAAAAACGGGTTGACTTTTCACAATTTTAATCAATAAATTACCCGTAATATACTTATTTCGATGGGTTTAGGCTATGCACTACTGTATTATGTTAAATATATAATAAAAAAGAGTAGCGGATGACTCCACTACTCTCTTATTATTAAGTACTTACAGAGTTGTAAACAGCCTGTTTATAATGCAATAGACTTGGCTATTTCAGCAAACTCTTCTGGCGATAATTTCAGCTTTTCACGCTTGAAATCGACATCTTTCTCCTCGTTCATTGGTATCAAATGGATGTGTGCGTGCGCTACTTCAAGGCCTAAAACTATCATTGCAACCTTTTTGCATCCTGTTTGCTCCTTGATTTTGTGCGCTACCCTCTTTGCGAACTTTACCATACCTGCAAGCGTCTCATCGTCGAGGTCGAAGATATAGTCCACCTCCACCTTGGGTACTACCAGTGTGTGACCCTTCGCCAGGGGGTTGATGTCTAAAAAGGCGTAGTAGTTCTCATCCTCCGCCACCTTGTAGCTGGGTATTTCACCTGCTATAATCTTTGAAAATATTGTTGCCATATCTTGTTTGGTTTGTGTATGCGCTAATACTCCTTGAATTTAGGTTCAAGTATCTCTGAGTATATAACAGCTCTTTCGAGCGAGAAATCCTCCATAGCGAGCTCTATTTCGCTCTTGGCCGCCGAGGGGTTTTGTGTTGTCCTGGTTGCGGTCTGCGTTTGTGTGCTCTTTAATGAGCTGCCTGCTGCTGCCTTGTTTGTGCTTTGTGTCGTTGCACGGCTTGACTCAGGTTTAGGCTTTGAGAGTGTGGCTGCGTGCGTCACAAGACGGGGCTGGGGCACCTCTGCCCTGCTCTCTACGGGTCCGGGGGTTGTTTTGGCAGTTGGTGTGTATGCCTCCTCGAAGAGTTCTCTTATACGGCGCTCAATCTCTTCACGCTTCTGATTTGTGGGCACATCTGTTGTGTCGGCGACCTCCTTGGCTGCCGCCTCGTGGCGCTTGATAAGCGCTGCAATGCCCATAAAGGCGAGGAATATCCAAAAACTGCTCATACCCTACTCCGTAACTCGTTTAACGCTGTCCATACCCTTTATGCGTCTCAGACGCTCTTGCAGGGCATTCAGGCTCTCTGCGTCGCGTACATACAGGCTCAGCGTACCCTCGAAGATGCCGTCGTGAGATTGTATATTTACCTGACGCATATTGATACTGAAATCGTTTGTCACCACATTTGCCAGATCAACCAGCACACCCATACGGTCCAGACCCACAATCTTAACCGTTGCCAGCGACGACTGGGTCTTGAACTGCTCCCACTGTATGGCCTCCTTGACGATGCAGTCGCCGTGCTGTGATGCCAGGCGGTTGAGCTCGTCACAGGTGGCCTTGTGTACAAATATCTGGTGTGTTATGGGGTCTTTGAAGCCTACGACGCTGTCGCCGGGCAGTGGATGGCAGCACTCCGCCACAACGAGGTTGGAGCTGTCGTAAGTGGTCTTGCCCTGTTTCTCCTCGCCTGTGTCACCCTCGCCGCCCTCGTCGTCTTTGTCGTTGATGAAGAGCTTCCAGAATTTGAGAATCTTGCTCTGCGAGTTGGTCTTTACCACCTTCTCCAAGTTGTCGAGCGAGACTATGCCGGCGCCTATGTTGGTGTATAGCTCCTCCTTGTTGTTGCTCTGGTAAGCATCTATGAGTTTGCGTAATACGCGGCTGTTGGGCGTTATGTTGAGCTTCGAGAGAGCCTCTTCGAGCTTCTGCATACCGCGCTGGTAGTTGTGCTCCTGCTCACGCTTCATATAGCCCTTTATGGCTCTTTTGGCCTTTGCCGTGAGGGCCTGGTCTATCCACTCGGCCTTGGGCTTTGCCGACTCCGAGGTGATAATCTCCACCTGGTCGCCACTGCTGAGCTGTGTGGTTATGGGGACAATCTTGTGGTTTATCTTCGCCCCTATTGCCTTGTTGCCTATCTTGTTGTGTATCTCGTAGGCGAAGTCTATGGCTGTGGCTCCGTAAGGGAGCTTGCGAGCCTCGCCCTTGGGCGTAAACACAGTAATCTCGGAGGTGTAGAGCGACAGCTTGAAGTTGTCGAGGAAGTCCACAGCATTCTCCGTAGGGCTGTCCAGAGCCGTGCGAATCATTTTCAGCCACTTGTCGAACTCATCCTCGTCGTGCGATATTGTGGCGTGCTTATACTTCCAATGGGCAGCGAAGCCTCGCTCGGCAATATCCTCCATACGCTGCGTGCGTATCTGCACCTCGACCCATATTCCATCGGGGCCCATCACCGTTGAGTGCAGTGCCTCGTAGCCATTGGCCTTGGGCATACTTATCCAGTCGCGCAGGCGGTCGGGCTTGGGTGTGTAGATGTCGGTTATGGATGAGTATATCTGCCAGCACTGAGTCTTCTCCGAGGGGAACTCCAAAGGCTGGAATACGATGCGTATGGCGAAGAGGTCGTATATCTCCGAGAAGGGTATCTGCTTGCGCACCATCTTCGTCCAGATGGAATAGACGCTCTTCACGCGACCCGAAATCTCGTATTTGATACCGTTCTTATCCAGTGCCTCGATGATTGGGGCGTTGAACTTGCGTATGTACTCCTCGCGGGCTGCCGAGGTCTCGTTTATCTGACGTGTAATCTCCTCATACTCCTTCGGAAAGCGGTACTTCATACACAGATCCTCGAACTCGGTCTTGATGGCGTACAAGCCAAGGCGGTAAGCCAGCGGAGCAAACAGGTAGAGGGTCTCGCCCGTGATTTTAATCTGCTTGTTCTGAGGCATAGCACCTAAGGTACGCATATTGTGCAGGCGGTCGGCAATCTTTATCAGGATGACACGCACGTCGTCCGAGAGTGTGAGCAGCACCTTGCGGAAGTACTCCGCCTGACGTGAGGTGTCGGCATTGAACACACCCGACATCTTCGTCAGTCCATCGACCATTGTGGCTATCTTCTTGCCAAAGAT
>JAZUMN010000091.1:0-6437 GCA_045603645.1 Alistipes sp.
TTGGTACCACTCTCGACGATGTCGGGGTAGATTGTACCCTGACCCAGGAAGTCTATGCCGTCGAGCTTGCGTGCCTCCTCCTCAAATACGCGGATGAACTCACCGCCGATAATCTTACGCTTCTGCTCGGGGTCCTCAACGCCCTCCAACTTCGTAAGGAAACGCTCGGTAGCATCAACATATACGAGGTTTGCGCAGAGCTGCTTGCCAAAGACCTCAATAACAGCCTCAGACTCACCCTTACGCATCAGGCCGTGATTAACGTGCACGCAGACAAGATTGTCGCCTATGGCTTTGAGCAGCAGAGCTGCCACAACCGATGAGTCGACACCTCCTGAGAGCGCCAACAGCACCTTCTTGTTGCCCACCTGCTGACGTATGAGCTCCACCTGGTCGGCAACAAAGTTCTTCATATTCCAGTTTGCCTCCGCCTTGCAGGTGTCAAAGACAAACGATTTCAGCGCAGCCTTGATAGCCTCCTCGTCACCTCCGAACTCGGGGAGCTTAACCTCGCACAGCGCCTTGTCGTGACCTGCTGCGATAACGGGGAAGCCCGCCTGATATATCTCGGGCAGCACATCTATCTCTACGCCGTCAATTACGTTGTTCTTGCCGCCATTGATAACCACACCCTTAACATTGGGCAGGGCCTTCAACTCAGCAGCGGTGATGTCGTGTGGGTAAATCTCAGAATAGACACCCAACGCACGGATTGCACGAGCCACAACGGTATTCTCGTGGCTACCCAAATCCAAAATAACAATCATGTCCTGTTTCATTGTATTATATTTTTTATAACTCTTAATCTCAAACTCACATATACGCATCAACCCCGCCATTGTTTTGATATAAGGTAGATTCCCATCGTCGGCCTGCGACCTCCGGGGAATGACGCATATATTACGATAGACGCCTGTTTTTAGGCTACCCTCACACTTGGCATTGTTGAGGGCCGCGAGTCAAAATTTACATATAGGCACCTATTTTGAAACTACACACACTTGGCATTTTTGAGGAAATTTCTTTTTAAGTCTTGCAGGGAATAGTGGGCCTATTTCCAAAAGACACGAAAAGAAATTTACCAAAAAGGACTGTGTGTCTATCAAAAAGGGCCCACCCGCTATACTGCGTGGCGAGCCCTGTAAATTACTCTCCTCGTGTGTAGTTTGGTGTTTCACGAGTGATTGTTATGTCGTGAGGGTGGTTCTCAACAACACCGTTTGAGGTGATGCGTATGAACTTAGCCTTCTGCAAGGTCGGAATGTTCTGAGCACCGCAGTAACCCATACCTGCGCGGATGCCACCAACCAACTGATAGACCGTCTCACTGAGGGAGCCCTTGAAAGGCACGCGACCCACGATACCCTCGGGAACGAGCTTCAAAGCATCCTTCTGCTCGCCCTGGAAGTAGCGGTCAGAAGAGCCCGCCTTCATAGCGTCGATAGAGCCCATGCCGCGGTAGGTCTTGAACTTACGACCGTTGTATATGATAGTCTCACCGGGAGACTCCTCCGTACCTGCAAACATCGAGCCTACCATCACGCAGTCGCCACCCGCAGCCAGAGCCTTCACGCAGTCGCCCGAGTAGCGCAAGCCACCGTCAGCAATAACGGGGATGCCGCTGCCCTTGATAGCATTCGAGCACTCGTAGATAGCCGTAAGCTGTGGCACGCCCACACCTGCGATGATACGCGTAGTGCATATAGAGCCCGGGCCGATACCTACCTTGATGCCATCGGCGCCATTCTCAACCAGATACTTCGCAGCCTCGGCAGTGGCAATGTTACCAACGACAACATCCATCTCAGGGTAGTTGCTCTTAATCTTTTTGAGCATAGTAACCACATTCTTCGAGTGGCCGTGAGCAGAGTCCAGCACCACAGCATCTACGCCCTCGGCCATAAGAGCCTTCACGCGGTCAAGAGCATCGGGAGTAATACCGATACCTGCCGCCACACGCAGACGTCCCTTCTTATCCTTGCAGGCGTTGGGGTGGTCCTGTACCTTTGTTATATCTTTATATGTGATAAGACCAATCAGGCGGCCGTGGTCATCCACCACAGGCAGCTTCTCAATCTTGTTCGAGAGCAAAATCTCCGACGCCTTCTCCAACTCGGTTGAGTGCGTTGTGATGATGTTCTCCTTGGTCATAACCTCGTCAATCTTGCGAGTCATATCGCGCTGGAAGCGCAGGTCGCGGTTTGTGACGATGCCTATAAGCATATTATCGTCATCCACAACGGGGATACCGCCAATCTTGTTCTCGCTCATGAGCTGCAACGCATCTGCCACGGTCTGCTCCTTGGAGATGGTTATGGGGTCGTAAATCATACCACTCTCGGCACGCTTCACACGGCGCACGTGCGCAGCCTGCTCGGCGATGGACATATTCTTGTGAATAACACCAATACCACCCTCACGCGCCAGGGCGATAGCCAGACGTGCCTCGGTGACGGTGTCCATTGCTGCCGACACGATAGGGATGTTCAACTTGATATTGCGCGAAAAACGGGTCTCAGTAGAGACTGTGCGCGGCATGACTTCTGAATAGGCGGGTACGAGCAACACATCATCGAAGGTGAGCCCAGTCGATTGTACCCTTTCATCTATGAACGACATAATCTTGGGTTTTTGTTGCGCACAAAGATACAAAATAGAATTCAAAATTCAAAATTCAAAGTTCAAAAATATTGGGCTGGCGCACGGAAATTGTTGCAAAAGAGGTATGAGGGTGCGGAAATTCAAAATTCACCGCTGCGAGTAAGCGAGCGCAGAGTGCATATTTATTTGCACTATGCCGAGCGAGAGCAGTGAAAAGCCAACTTTATGTTGGGTTAACTTTGAATTGCCCGACATAGTAATTAGCGTATTTATTTCTTCAATTGTGAATTATGAATTTTTAATTCTTTGCCCTCCCCCGCAAGGCCACAATCTTCCTGTATTCTCCAAAAAACACCCGCTTTCTCTATATCTATTTTTGGTACATATGTGTTATTTTTGGCCTTTTTGGTTGCTTTGGTCGTTTTTTACCGTTACGGTCAATAATTTTCAATAAATTATCCCTATCTTGTAATGAAATTCCCTCCCAACCCTATTTCAGGGGAGGAAAAAACTGGACTTAATGGTCAAAAACTGTATAGGTCCAAAACGGGTAGGGTCACAGCAAAAAAACCGAATACTTTTAATTATTTTAACTTAATAAACAACCAAAATGAAACGATTTTTACTTGCAATGGCTGCGCTCCTTACAATCGCAGGATGTGCGCAGCAGGAGGAGTTGGTATCAGCTGATTTGGGTGCCACAAATGCTCCTGAGTTCGGTGTCGGTATCGAGACTTCACGCGTGGCTGTCGCCGAGGATGGCGAGAACTACGTTATGTCGTGGGCTGCCGACGACCGCGTATCAGTATTTTTCAATGCCGGAGGTAACTCTGAGTACAAGTTCACAGGCGAGACTGGCGCGACATCAGGCGTTATCAAGGCTGTAAATGCTCCTCAGGGCGAGCTTCTCCCTAACTACTACGCTATTTATCCTTATGCCGAGGGTAACACTTTGGCGGGTGATGTATTGTCATTTACTCTTCCAGCCGAGCAGCAGTACATACCAAACACATTTGCGCCAGGCGTAAACACAATGGTTGCAACAACCACTGACGAGATTAAGTCTAACTTCTCATTCTCTAACGTATGCGGTTACCTGCGCTTGAAGGTTTACGGCGATGCAACTATAAAGAGCATCAAGGTAGAGGGTAACAATGGCGAGATTATCGCAGGTGCTGCCACTTACGATATGGCTAACGACAAGCTCACAGTGACAGGCGACGGCAAGACCATCACCCTGGTTGCAGAGGATGGTATCAAGGTGGGTGCAACAGCCGAGGAGGCTACATCGTTCTGGTTTGTTATCCCTGCCTCTACTTTCGAGAAGGGTTTTAGAACTACCATTACCGATGTTAAAGGATACACATCTTTTAAGAATCTTATTGATGAGTATGAGGTAATCCGCAACAATGTAGAGGTTGCCGAGTTGGAGATTGATATTGACCTTGGTTTTGACGGTGCTATCTTCGATGCTAAGTTTAACGATGACGGCACAGCTACCGATGCTGGTAAGTATAAATTTGAGATTCAGACTATCGAAGGAGAGTTTTTGAGTGTTGTTCAGGATGGCGACTGGGGCAATGTGGCAAAGTTCACCCAGGGCCCAACAAACTCACCACAAAACAACTCATACTACTACGTTGATTACTCAGCCGACAACGAGACAAACAACGCCTTCAAGGCTGACATAAATGATGGTTTTACTATGGAGGTTGTTGCAAGTTGTGGCGAGCTTTCAACCGACCCTTGGGCATATATGGTCTCTGGTAACTCCTTCGGCTTGTTGCATACATCAGTACTCCATTATGCCCGCATCATGGGTTGTGGTGATGGCAACAAGAACAACCAATTCAGTAATATGACCGAGGGAAATGGTCACGACCCTCACGCGTTCCGTGTTGATAAGGACAAGTATCACCACTATGTTTACATATGGAATCCTGTCCACAAACACATTAAGCTGTACGTTGATGGCATCCTGTACACCGAGGGTGTTAACTGGGGCGTTGACGCTGGTCATCGTTTGGCTATTGGTGGTTACCCTGCTTATGTAGATGATGCTCCCGAAATCAGAATGCCTTACGATGGTAAGATTGCGGTGGCTCGCATTTACTCTGAGCCTATGACTGAGGTGCAGATTAAGGCTCGTGCTAAGGAACTCAACTTCCAGGACAACAGCGTAGTTGAGCCAGGTAACGTATTGCTCGACGCTAAGTTTGAGGGCATAACAGCAACAAATGTGGGTACAATGCAGAGCCTTGTAATTGACAACTCATTGTTGGGTACAAGCGTTGTAACGGCTGTTAAGCGCGGCTCAAATGACTTGGTAAAGTTCTCACGCAGTGAGAAAAATAATAACGCAACACCAGAGGGCGCTTATTTGATAGATTACACCAGCAACACTGAGTTTAAGACTACCTTGACAAATGGCTTTACTATGGAGGTACTCTGTAAGGTTGACTACTACGCAGGTGACTTCTGGTCAAAAGTTATGGCAGGCACATGCTACGGCATCCAGAACGACCGAGTTGATACTGCGAGCAACCTCCCATCATGGGGTCTGTTTGCCAATGCAAGAGAGGATAAATGGACAACTGCACCTTCTGGTGGCTGGCAGTGGGGATGGACTCGCTACGTAACCATGAACAGTTTCGAGCACTTGCTGTATGCTTACGACAGTGAAACAAGGATTACCACATTCTACTTGAATGGAGAGTTCCTGTATCAGGTTTCATACGGTACCGACTTCAACGCTGGTAATATGCTGGCTATTGGTGCTTTGCCATATAACAACAAAACCTTCTTCCACCCATTTGTCGGTGAGATTGCCGTAGCTCGCGTATATGACAATAAGTGTAACGGGAATTGGGCTAAGGCACGTTACAACGAGTTGCTGCCTACTATTCAGGAGTTGAATAGCGCATCTGCGATAGAGATGCCTGCTCCAATGGTTGATGTACGTTTCAACACCAACGACACCGCAACCGACGTCGCAGGTAATTATGCAATCGAGACAGTAATGAACGAGAACACTCTCTCAGTAGTTTCTCCAACTTCTGACTACAAACTCAACAACATTGCTCGATTCAGACCGATAACAGACGAGAACGGCACTCCTATTACGGCAAGCTACTTCAAACTCTCTTATGAGAATCTTCCTGAACTCCAACAGGCTATGGACGATGGTTTGAGCATCGAGGTAATCTACCGCTCTGTTAATAAGCCTTATGATCCATGGCAGGGATTGTACGGAAATGAGGTTATCCGCCAGTGTGCATTAGGTTGGCATTGGGGCGGTGGCTGGACCATTCACTTGTCACATGCTGATGGAACATTTAACTACAAGGGCGATTCGTCATATAAGCCTAATCGTACCGAGGAGTACCACCACAATATTTTCATCCGCAACAACGAGACAAAGGACTACACAATGTACACAGATGGTGTTTTGGACTATTACAGAGTTTATGAGGAGGTTAATACAACCTCTACTACCATGGCTATCGGTGCTGCGTATGATGCGGGACTTGTTTTGACTTATCACTGGATGGGCGATATCGCTTTGTTCAGAATCTACGACGAGCCATTGACTCGCGCACAGGCTGAGGCTGCTTACCTGAATGTACAGGATCAGATTAAGGCTCTGAACGAAAGTTCATTTATCAAATAATCAGCTTTAATCGGCTGTTTGACAGCGAGCCTGTCTAACAAGTTTTTTGTTAGGCAGGTTTTGTATAAGTAGAAAAGTTTGTATCTTTGCCAACGAGCTGTTCAGCTTTATCGGGAACTAAAAGAGATGTAATAATATTTGATTGTTCAGCCGAGACTGTACGCAC
>JAZUMN010000092.1:0-26032 GCA_045603645.1 Alistipes sp.
GGTGCCCTTCTCTCCCGACGAGGGGGAAACACTCACCCACGTCTTGTTTGGTTTAGCCGTCCAGGCATCCGGAGAGGTAACCGTAATCCTACGGACTTCACCCACAACGGTGGTGTTGATACTCTTTTCAGAGATAGTTAGTTCTGCGTTTCCTATTATACCCGAATTCTCGGACACCTCCTCACTGCTACCACAAGAGCTTAAAAACGAAATAACAAGAATCAGCAACAGAATTTTATTCCTAACAATATATTTCATCTCTACATACATATTAAAAAATTATGCTCCCATAACACAAATATAATAAAATATATTGAATCTCAATATTAAATTGGCAAATATCATATCAATATACATACGTTATTACTGCCCACAATCGTTAATTTCCCATTTTTTTGTATATTTGTTGTCGATTAGCAAGGTGGTAGCAAAAACCGCCAAGAGCAATGAATGATAATAAATTGACAATCGCTAAAACTTTATAATTATGACTTACGCAATTATCTCAACCGAGAAGGGCGATATGAAGGCGGAGCTCTACACAAACGAGACCCCTATCGCCGCACAGAACTTCATCAAGTTGGCACAGAGCCGCTTCTACGATGGTCTTACGTTCCACCGTGTAATCCCCAACTTCGTAATTCAGGGAGGCTGCCCCATAGGCAATGGCGCAGGCGGCCCAGGCTACACCATCAAGTGCGAGACCTCTGCCGAGCGTCAGTATCACGACCGTGGCGTGATGTCGATGGCTCACCGAGGCAAGGACACGGGTGGTTCGCAGTTCTTCATCTGCCACAACCGTCAGAACACCCAGCACCTTGACGGCGTACACACCTGCTTCGGCAAGGTAGTGGAGGGTCTTGATGTTATTGACGACATACGCCCCGGCGACCTCATTCTCTCGGTAACTATTGTCGAGGAGTAAGCGTTTGCAGAAACAAAATGCCTTGATTAAAGCGAAAAAAGTCGTAAAAATTTGGTCAAGTCGAATTTGTTTCCTACTTTTGCACCGCTCGCAAGGGTAAATGCTGTTGTAGCTCAGTGGTAGAGCACTTCCTTGGTAAGGAAGAGGTCACGAGTTCAAGCCTCGTCAACAGCTCAGCGCAAAGGGTTGTCCAACAAGAAAGCAGGACAATCCTTTTGTTGTTTTAATACGCAAAAACATAAACTATGCAGACTCAATCAAAAGGCAGTATCGTCGCCCTGCTTCCGCTTGTGGTATTTCTCGGCATCTACCTGGCAGGTGCATTGCTCACGGGCGACTTTTACAAGATACCTATCACTGTGGCAGGTATGACAGCCTCTGTTGTTGCCGTAGCTATGTCGCGCCGTCAGACGCTCACCGAGAGCATAGCCTCCTACACACAAGGAGCCACCGACCACAACATAATGCTGATGATCTGGATATTCATCCTTGCGGGGGCCTTTGCAGCCTCGACAAAGCAGATGGGCGCCGTAGATGCCACCGTAGAGCTTACGATGCGGCTCATACCCGTACGCTTCCTGCCCGCAGGGATATTCATCGCTGCCTGCTTCACATCGCTCTCCATTGGCACTTCGGTAGGCACAATCGTAGCCCTGACACCCATAGCCTCGGCTTTGGCTACACAGATAGAGTGCCCCGTGGCGTGGATGGTAGCCATCGTCGTCGGCGGAGCCTTCTTTGGCGATAACCTCTCGTTCATATCTGACACCACCATTGCTGCCTCACGCACGCAAGGCTGCTCGATGCGCGACAAGTTCCGCACAAACATATTCATAGCCCTGCCTGCGGCATTGGCAACCCTCGCCATATACATTTTCACAAACAATCTGTCGCCCGCAGAGATAACAAACGCCACCTCGTCACCCTGGTACACCATACTCCCCTATCTGCTTGTATTGGTTACGGCCGTTGCGGGCTGGAACGTGCTCAAAGTGCTGGTGCTGGGCATCGCATCATCGGGCATCATCGGTATATGCTCAGGCAAGGTAAGCGTTGTGGAGTGGATATCGTCAATGGGCAGCGGCATAGCCGGCATGGGCGAGCTCATAATCATAACGATGATGGCGGGCGGTATGCTCGAAATGATACGGGTGCAGGGAGGTATTGACTTTATAATTAACTGCATAAGCCGACACATAGCCTCACGCCGCGGCGCCGAGTCTGCCATAGCTCTGTTGGTTGTGATTGCCGACATCTGCACGGCAAACAACACCGTTGCCATTATCTCGGTGGGTGCTATAAGCCGTTCCATAGCCGAGAAGTTCAATATCTCGGCACGCCGCGTAGCAAGCATCCTCGACACATTCTCGTGCTTTGCACAGGGTTTCCTGCCTTACGGAGCACAACTGCTGATGGCGGCAGGTCTGGCTGCAATATCCCCCGTTGAGATTATCCCACACCTCTACTACCCCTTCCTGCTTGCTGTATGCGCAGCCATAGCCATCGCAATCCAGCGTCCCCGATACAATAAATAGCAACAAAAATAGGCGTTTGATTGCAAAAAGCGATTTTTATTCATAAATTTGTTTTTGAGTTTGACTCAATGTTTAACTAATAAAATAGCGACTATGAAAATTTCAAGAATTTTAATGGCTGCGGCGGCCGTCGTTCTGATGGCATCGTGCTGCGGCAAGAAGGCACAAGATGATTGTTGTGGCGGTTGCAAGACTATGCCTGTCGGCTTGCAGCTCTACTCTGTACGCGGCGATATGCAGCAGGACTTCAAGGGCACGCTACAAAAGGTTAAGGATATGGGCTACCAGGGCGTTGAGTTCGCAGGTTTGTACGGCAACACTCCCGAGCAGGTAAATGCCTGGTGCAAGGAGATTGGACTGAACCCCATCTCGGCTCACGTCTCTTTGAATGAGTTGCTGGCAGATGTTGATAAGGTTATCGCCGACTATAAGGCTGTTGGTTGCGAGTATATCGTAGTGCCTCATGTGGGCAAGTCACGCCGTCCTGGGGGCGAGAAGTTCGCACAGATGATTGAGGAGCTCCGTATGATTGGCGAGAAGTGCAAGGCTGCGGGCGTCACGCTCCTCTATCACAACCACGACTTTGAGTTTGCAAAGACCGAGAGCGGCGAGTTTGGCCTGGACTGCCTCTACGCCAACGTTCCTGCCGACCTGTTGCAGACCGAGCTCGACCTGTGCTGGGTTAGATATGCAGGCCAGGACCCTGTTGAGTACCTTCACAAGTATGCAGGTCGCGCCCCTGTTGTACACCTTAAAGATTACTACAAAGATGGCGAGATGACCGAGGACCCATACGCACTCATCGGCGTAAACGAGGGCGAGGAGAAGAAGAGTACAGCTTTCGAGTTCCGCCCAATCGGTTGCGGAGTACAGGATATACCTGCCCTTATCAAGGCATCGGTAAAGGCTGACAGCAAGTGGCTTATCGTCGAGCAGGACCAGCCAAGCCTCGGCAAGAGCGCTATGGAGTGTGCAGCTATGAGCATGGAGTATTTGAAGAAGCTCCAAGCCGAGGGTTGCTGCGACGGTGGCGACCACTGCGGCGACTGCGGCGACGATAGTTGCGGTGATTGTGGTGACTGCGGTGACAAGTGCAAAGGCGAGGCTTGCAAAGAGAACTCTTGCGGTGACAAGTGTAAGGATGAGGCTTGCAAGGAGAGCAAGTGTGAAAGCAAGTGCAAAGACGAAGCTTGCAAGGATAGCAAGTGTGGCTCTTGCAAGAAATAGTTTTAATGTAGTATAAAACACCAACATAAGGCTGAATAAAGAGTGTATTTTGTCGTTACGCTCGCCCTCAAAATGCTCATTTACGCCAAGTAAACTGCGCTTTTTCGGGCTTCGCAAGGTTGCGATTGAGCCAAGAGCATAGAATGCTTGCATACTTTGCCGAGGCGCAGCAACCAAAAGCCCCATAAGTGGAATTAAGCCTAAAACTACATCTTTTTATTCAACCTCCTAACAAAATGGGGATGGCTAATTTACTTTTTAGTCATCCCCATTTCTTTACTATCGGCATTTTTGAATTTGGACTACTTTGCCGCCTCCCACTTGCAACGCACGGGCGAAACGATGGCACCCTCCTCTTTGAGTTGCTTCATAGCCTTATCAACCTCCTTACGGTCGATGCCGCTGAGCTCCGCAATCTTACCTGCATTCAGGGGCTCGCCCGCCTCCTTCATTGTCTGCAATACTTTCTGTTTTGTCTCCATAGCTGTTAATTTTAATGATTGGTATTTTATTGTAAATAAAAGTTTTAAGCCTTTTAACATCAATCTTTACCTAACGTCAAGAGCCGCAGCCACCTGATAGCCTTCATCATACAGCGCCACAAGCTTTTTTATATCGCGCTCCATACGGTCCACCTGAATAGGGCGCACGGGGCGCAGCACGGTGAGCCGTCCCTGCTGCTCCAACTCTTCAACCTTGGATATCTGCTCATTATAGAGTCCGTTACGGCGACGTATAGACTCCTTTAAGGCTGGATAGCGGTCATAAAAGAACGGCGGCACAAAGGTTTGCTTGTTGGGCTTACGATAACCCTCGTTGCGCGTGAGCACCACCACATTATTGTCATAACCCAGCGCCTCGGCACGAGCAAGAGGTATTGAGTCGGCGATACCTCCGTCAAGCATAGGCTCGCCATCGACATAGGCTACCGGACAGACAAAGGGCAGGCTGCTTGACGCCTTGACGATATCTATTATGCGCACAGCATCGTGCTTCTCGTCATAGTAGCGAGCCTCGCCCGTGAGGCACGAGGTGGTAACCATCTCATATCGCTCCTCGCGCGCAGCATAGGCCTCATAGTCGTATGGGATAATACGCTCGGGGAATTCGTGAAACAGCAGGTCAAAATCCATTATATTACGCTTCGAGAGCAGGTGCTTAAAGCCTATGTAGTGATACTTATCCAAAAGGTCTATATTGCTATACCTAGCACGCCCCCTCTGACCCGACATATAGGAGAGTCCGTTGCACGCGCCAGCACTTACACCCACCGTATAGGGAAAGCGTATGCCCCTATCCATAAAGTTATCGAGCACGCCACAGGTAAAGACCCCTCGCATACCTCCTCCTTCGAGGATAAGCCCCGACCTCGCGGTCATAGTATAACTCTGATGTTTCATCTCTACTACGTTTCCTACTAACAAAGATAATTATTTTTGCAAACAAAAACTCTACGCAAACAAAAATCCCGCCTAAAATAGACGGGATTGACTAAATTATTGCAACAAGTAATTACTCCAATACTGTAACCTTGATGTTGCGATACCACACATCGTCACCGTGGTCCTGCAAGCCGATATAACCCTCGTGATTCTCGCCACCGCAGTTGTTAAGAAGGTTATATGCCACAGGCCATCTCTCCTCCGAGAACTTAGACTTCTGCAACATCTCGGTCCACTGAGGAGTCCACAAATGATACTCCAACACGGGAACATCGTTCTGGTAGTGAACAACAGTGCCCTTGTAAACCAAAATCTTGGTCTTGTTCCACTCGCCCGCAGGCTTTGAGTTTTGAGGCTTGGCAGCAATCATATCGTAGAGTGATGCCGACTGGCGGTTGCCATCCACACCCAGGCGTGCGTCGGGGTGTCTTTCGTTATCGAGCACCTGATATTCGGGAGCTGACACATAGATAGGCTCATAGCCGCCCTTGCCATTCTCAACCTCCTGAGCCAGATAGAAGATACCCGAGTTACCACCCTTTGAAATCTTCCACTCCAACTCCAACTCGAAGTTCTTGAACTTCTGAGCAGCGAAGATAACATCGCCACCCTCGCCTGTCTGTGCCTCGCCACCACCTGAGCCCGAGAACTTCAAACAGCCATCCTCGATGCTCCAACGTGCAGGCATATGGTCCTTACCGTAACCACGCCAGCCCTCCAACGAAGTGCCATCGAACAAAACTATTGCATTGGGATTCTCCTCCTTAGCCTTGCAGCCTACAAGGCAAGCAACCATTGCTGCCATAAAAAATATCTTTTTCATACAGTTTACTTCATTTTTTGTTATCACCCTATAACTTAGGCATCTCAGGAAGTGCCCAGCCTGCACGGTAGTTGTGCTTAATCATCTCGTCAGCGAACTCCATGGCGCTGATTGGAGCGGTGTAGCGCTTGTTGAATGTTGGATGACCATCCTTAACCGAGAAGCCGTCCTCAATCATAATGCGCAACTTCTCGTCAGCACCAATGTTTGTGAACTTCATATTCTCGCCATCCCACTTCAATATCTTGTTGAGCGACTGCAAACGTACTGCCAACACACCCATAACAACCATCTCGTTGAATGGACCCGCCTCAGAGAAATCAGAGTTGGTCATCTGACGGTTCTCAGGGCTCTCCTTACAAGCTCGCACCCAATCCATCTCGTGTGAGAGTTCAACGTGACGCGCACGCTTAGGAACCTCAGGAACACGACCTGACAACAAGTAAGGGTTACGGCCATAGCTACCGCAGATGAGGATATCCTTCGTACCGTAGAAGATAGCACCACCGCCGCCGTTGTTGAGGCTCTTGCCGGGCTTCATACCCTCGGGACGTGGAGGTGTAAGACCACCGTCGTACCAGGTAACGGTAACCTCAGGCATCTTTGCCTTGTACATCTTTGCTCGTGCAGGGAACTTATACTTAACCATCTCGGCCTGTGGAGCGCAATCGGTCAGAAGAGCTGTTGATGAACCCTGAACCTCGGTTGGGTAGCCCAAGTTAAGAGCCTTAAATACAGGGTGGAGAATGTGGCAGGCCATATCACCCAAAGCGCCTGTACCGAAGTCCCACCAACCGCGCCAGTTCCAAGGCTGGTAAATCTTGTTGTAAGGACGATACTTAGCAGGGCCGAGGAACAAATCCCAGTTCAACGTGTCGGGAATTGGGTCCACCTCGGTTGGCACCATCAAGCCCTGAGGCCAGATAGGACGGTCGGTGAAGGTATCAACGTGAGTAACCTCGCCAATCTCGCCATTCCAAATCCAGTTGCAGACAGTCTCAACGCCTTCGCCCGAAGCACCCTGGTTACCCATAGATGTAGCGACCTTATTCTTGGCGGCAAGCTTGGTGAGCAGACGTGATTCATACACTGAGTGAGTAAGAGGCTTCTGACAGAAAACATGCTTGCCGAGCTCCATAGCGTGTGCCGACACAAGAGCGTGCGTATGGTCGGGTGTAGCACAGATAACGGCATCAATCTCGTTGGCTGCCTTGTCATACATCTCGCGCCAGTCCCAGAAACGCTTAGCCTTAGGATGTGCCTCAAAGACCTTCTTGGCATACTTCCAGTCGGTATCGCACAGAGCAACGATATTCTCGGTACTCTTAACATTGTTGATGTTTGCGTTACCCATACCGCCAATACCTACGGCTGCGATATTCAACTTATCAGAAGGTGACTTATGACCGAATGCTGCACCCATCACATTACCGGGGACAACTGTCATTGCTGCCAGACCTGCACCTGAGGTCTTCAAAAAATCAGCTCTTGAAATCTTCTTTGACATAGGTTGTAAAGTTTTAAGGTTTTACTTTATTTAATTTGTGTATATCTTCCTGTTTACCACTTGACACTCGGCAGCGACATAACATTTTGCAGGCTGCGCTCGATGCAATTCAGCGGAGGAAGCAGAAAGTGATGCTGCTCGATGACAAGACGCCTAACACCACACTCCTCAGCGCACTTAACCACACGCTCGAAATCTATCTCCTCGCTCTCACACACTACATCCCTGTCGTGCAGATGCAGGGACTCTACCCTGCCCTTAAACTGCCTTAAAAGCGAACACATATCTGCGCCCGCCTCCAACGCTTCGAAGGTATCGAGCTGAAACCTCAACGTCTGCGCGGCGGCATCCCCTGCCACAAGGTCAAGGAACGACACACCCTGCACCGCCCTGAGCTCAGCAGCCGAGGGGTGATAACAAAGCACCATACCCCGCTCCGAAGTCATACGCCCCACTCGCTCAAAGTACCCGGCATAAGTCTTTGCCACAGACTCCATATCCTGCTCGGCAAAGGGTGGCACACCCGCCATCACTACACTCTTACAGCCAAGCTCACGGGCTACATCGAGGGCTCTCGTCCACCACAGCTGCTCCTCGGTGGGGGTATTCTCTGCAACCGCCTGCGCCCCCTGCTGCGTTGTATTCTGCGCCTCGGACTCTCGCTCTCCTGCGTCTTGCACATTAGCTCTTTGCTCTCCTGCGCTCTGCTTGTTGACGTTCTCCGGCTCGGGCTTATATTCGCGGCAAAGATGCAAAGCCTCAATTTTGAGTCCTGCGCTGCGGGTCATCTGCTTAAACTCCCCAACTCGTCTGTCGTGTACCGTATCGCCGAAGTACGACCCCACCTCCAATGAGGTGTAGCCCATACGGGCAAGGTCATAAAGGGTACTCTCGGCATCCTCGTACATTGCAGCATCGAGCGAAGGCAGATGCAGACACATATCGGCAGCTACATCGGCAAGAGCCTCATCCACAGCCTCGGTCATAGCCTCCACAGCCTTTTTCATACCCACAACCGAGGTTGCAGCATCCATAAGAGCTGAGAAACTATGTCGAAAGAAGCCTAAGCGATCCATATCGTTTACAAAGAACCACTCTAATTTTCGGGCTCGGAGCCCTCTTTTTTCTCCGCCTCAATCATAGCCTGCCACTCAGCCTCCTCACGCGCGCGCTGCACTTCGATACGCTCGGTGATAATTATACCATACTCATACAGCGCATAGCAGGGAACAAATATAAGCACCTGGCTAACGACATCGGGCGGAGTGATGATGGCGGCAAAGACAAGCAACACCACAACCGCCACCTTGCGCCACTGACGCATACCTTCGGCTGTCGCCAAACCCATAGTTGCAAGCAGGCGAATAAGCACAGGCAGCTGAAAAGCCATTGCCGCAGCGAACGACACACTCAGCACTGTACTAAGGAACGAGCTGACGTCGATGATATTCTTAATCTGCGCACTGACCTCGTAGTTACCCAGGAAATTTATCGCTAACGGCGAGATGATGTAATACCCAAAGAGCAGGCCCAATATAAACCACATGGGACACTCCAAAGCATAACGCATACTCTTACGACGTGCCGAAGGGGGCAGGGCGGGCCTTACAAAGAGCCACAACTCCCATATAAGGTATGGAAACAAGAGTACAAAGGCACCTACCAAAGAGCTCTTTATATGCAGCATAAACTGCCCCGCCATCTTATTGTTGAAGAGTTCCACATTCTCAGGAGCTATTCGTAGTGTCTCGGAGCCTAACACCTGCGCCATATACGCAAACAATCGGTTTGTGGGGAAGGACTCGCGTATGGGTGCAAAGACAACATCGAGCACCACACCCTTAAACATAAAAAGCACAACGAAGAGCAGCGCAAAGACCCATATCACACGGATAAGTATCTTGCGCAGTTCGTCGAGGTGCTCACCAAAGGTCATCTCCGCCTCGTCGTAGGGCTGGTTTTCTACCATCGCTAAAAGTACTGATGTAACCCGCAGCCTACTCCTGGCTCTGCTCCTGCTTGTCGGCAGGCTTCTTCTCGTCAGAGGTGACGTCATTCACGGCATCCTTAAACTCGCGTATGCCGCGACCTGCACCACGCATAAGCTCAGGCAACTTCTTACCGCCGAAGAGCAACAACGCAACGAGCACAATTAGGAGAAGCTCGGTAGTACCTATTCCAAACAAAAAGTTCATAGCTGTTCTATTTTGAGTTAATATACAATATACTTATTTCAATCGTTAAAGGTAACAAAAAAAAATTGTACCCGCAAACTTTTCGGGAGTTTTATTATTCTCAGATATGGCAAATGTTACTTCAAATAATCTTCAAAGTACTTGGTAATCTTGTTATACAGGTGCACCGCATCCTTACCTCTGACGTTATGTTCGTGGCAGGGATATGGATAATAATCGACCGTGTAGATGTTATTTTTTACACATTCACGCACAAAACTGAGCGAGTGCTCCCACACAACCACAGGGTCTATGGCTCCCTGACAGATAAGAAGTTGACCCTTCAAGTCCTTAGCCTTAGACAAGAGACTCGTCTTGGCAAAGCCCTCGGGGTTGTTGTGCACATTGTCCATATATCGCTCGCCATACATAACCTCGTACCACTTCCAATCAATCACGGGACCACCCGCAACCGCCACCTTGAAAATGTCGGGATAGTTGGTTATAAGCGATATGGTCATAAAGCCTCCATAGCTCCAACCGTGGACTCCTATGCGCTCCTTATCCACCCACTTGTGCGACATAAGCCACTTAACACCCTCCATCTGGTCGGCCATCTCAGCCTGACCGCACTGGCGGTGGATAGCCTTCTCGAACTCGACACCTCGGTTTGACGTACCTCGGTTATCCATAACAAAGACCACATAGCCACGCTGAGCCATATACATCTCCCAGCGGCGCAACGAGGCAAGATACTCATTCTTAACCATCTGCGAGTGAGGGCCTCCATAGACATAGACTATTACAGGGTATTTCTTCTCAGGGTCAAAGCCGAGGGGTTTCAGCAGACGATAGTAGTTGTCGAACTTGCCATCGGCACTCTTTACCGTACCTAACTCGATGGGCACATAGTTATAACCCTCTGTGGGGTCGGCGGCACGGAACAGCTCCTTTGAGGGCTTGCCATCCGAGCACCCAAGCTCCACAACACGGGGCACGTTAAGCGAAGAATAGGTGTCCAGAAAATACTTTCCGCTGGCGCTCAGCTGCACATTATGCCAACCCTCAGCATTGGTTAGGCGGGTCTGCCTGCCTGACTTGATATCCACCTTAAAAAGGTGATTCTCAACGGGTGATACCTCCGCCGAGGTGTAGTAGATATGCTTGGCATCCTGAGCTACATACTGCACGCTGGCATCGCACTTGGTAAGGCGCTTAATCACACCGCCATCGTCGCACAGATAGAGGTTCCAATATCCGTCGCGGTTGTCGGTCGAATAGATAAACTTCGCGGGGTCGCTCTTCAAAAACACCAGCGGATGCTGAGGCTCCACCCAGCGGCTGTTGTACTCCGAGAGTATCTGCTTCAAGAACTTACCCGTAGAGGCAGAGTAGGAGTTAAGGTGCACATTCTTCTGCGCACGGTCCAGCACCTGGATATAGATGCGCTCGGAGTCGGGCGAGAAGGTAACATTCGTCAGGTAACGCTCCTTATCGAAGTCGGTAACATCCACATAGACAACTTCGTGCGTCTTTACATCAAAGACCCCCAGGGTCACCTGCTCCGAAGCCATTCCGTTCATAGGATACTTTATACTTTTAAGTGAGCCCGTGCGTGTTGTGATGTCGAGCAACGGGAACTCCGTAACAGCCGACTCATCCTTGCGGTAGAAGGCTATCTTATCGCCATCGGGCGAGAAGAATATACCTCCGCTGATGCCGAACTCATTGCGGCTCACACTCTGTCCGCAGACAATGTTCTTATCCTCATAACGGGTTACGGCTACCTCCTCGGCACCATCCCAGAAGTAGAGATTATTCTCACGCGTGTAGGCATACGTCGCGCCCTTGCCGCGTGTAAGATTTTCCCCCACGGGTACACGATGCTTGGCCACCACCCTGTGCGAGCCGAGGTCTATGGTGTGACGCATACCGTGAGCCCCCACAACGAGCTTTCCCTCCTCATCGAAGGAGTAGGCAGGGAAACTCTTAAATGAGGTTACAAGCAGAGCGTTAAGCTCCTCCAACTCAATCAGCACACGGCTCTTGCCCGTCTCGGCGTCCGTAGCCCTGAGGGTTGAGCCCTCGGCCACGGCATAGCTGTCGCTGCTACCCATCCAGCGCACGGAATAGATTTTTGGCGACAGGTCGCGGTTAAGCACCACATCTTCAATGGTTAATAGTTTGCTTTCACGCTGCACAGCCCCTGCGCCTGCTCCACCCGAGAGCTCCTGCGCCGACAAATTAAGATATCCCATAGCCACAGCCATAAATAGTACCAAATAGTTACTGCTCTTCATATATTTTCCGCTGTTAAATTTTCGCAGATGCGAAGTTACAACTTTTTTATAAAAGAGCAAACAACGAGAGGTTGGGTAAATTAGTAGTATCGAAACAAAAAAAATTTGCAATAACTCTTGCATAAACAAAAAATTTACTATCTTTGCAGTGCAAATGGGTCCCTGATGGAGGCTTTCCACCCAGGGATAATAGGGAATACGGTGAGAATCCGTGACAATACCTGTTGCTGTAAGTTCCATTCCGCAAGGAATTATTCTGTTGCACTCTTTGCCACTGGCTTAAAGCTGGGAAGGCGCGACAGAGGGAATAAGTCAGAAGACCTGCCTATTGCAATTTTAAGATTTACGACCTTGCAGGATTACGGGGCCAAATCAAAACTAATTTTATCCGTTAAATTTAGATTTGTCCCCTCTGCGCAGGTGGCGTTGTATGTACCCCATTGGGTATGTATCATTGAAAAGTACGGCAAAGATGTTTTGATAGGTGTCTTGTGGGCAAGGCCTAAGCTGGGAACACCTTTTATTAACAATTATTAACTAAAACATTTTTGCGTATGAAAAAGTTCTTTATTTTAAGCTCTGTGGCAATGGCTGCCGCAGCAATGACATTCTCATCGTGCGAGTATGACGACTCAGCATTGTGGAACAAGGTAAATGATTTGGAGCAGCAGGTCGATGGTAACGCCTCCGACATTGCGGCCCTCACAGCCCTGATGGATGCCATAAATGTAGGCAAGACCATCGTAAAGGTGGAGCCCACCGACGAAGGCTATACCCTGACATTCAGCGATGGCGACATCGTAACACTCCGCCACGGCAAGGATGGCAAGGATGGCGAGAAAGGCGATACGGGCGACAAGGGCGATAAGGGCGATAAGGGCGACAAGGGCGACAAGGGCGACAAGGGCGATAAGGGAGACAAGGGAGACACCGGCGACTCTATATTCGAGGATATCGAGGTAACCGACGACTCGGTCACTATCACCCTCACCGACGGCAGAACATTTACCCTGCCCAAGAAGAAGGACTACGAGCTTAGAGTGCTTTCGTTCGAGGACGAAGATTATGTTGGCTCAGAGGATAACGCCTCAACGTATTGGAGCGACTTTATTCCAACCGATGGTCAGTATGGCAAAATGCACGGCTCATACTATTGGTATGACGAGGGCAACACCGAACTGCTGTTTGTGCCCGTTGAGGGAGATTACGGCTTCTGTGCCGGTCACGCAGGCGTATCGAACTATGTCGGCACCGACTGGGAGAATGAGGGCAACTTCAACTTCGACTTGCAGGCCTACAACGTCACGGGCGGACACAGCGGGCAGAACTTCAACACCCACTTCGGCTATGTCGATGAGAGTGCATATGGAATGAACAACACGATGCCTTCGTTTGAGTTCGGCGATTGCGTAGCGCGCGTAATAGACCATATGTGGGTTACCAATACCACCTATGTATATAACCAGCTGCACGCCGCAGGCTTTGGCTCGACATACGTCCTGAGCGATGAATCGACCTTCAAGATTGTAGCCTACGGCTATGCTACGATTGACGACGAGGAGCCTGTATCGCAGACAGAGATTTATCTGCTCAACAAAGGTCAGCAGTTTATCACCGAGTGGACAAAGTGGGATCTTTCATCGCTTGGCGAGGTACAGAAGGTAGCCTTTAACCTTGTGGGCTCAGCGGATATGAATGGCGACTATGGGTTGTCGGTACCGGGATATTTTGCTTACGACGATGTTGCCGTAAGATTTAAGATAGAAGAGTAATGAACGGAAAGTTTATTTTATTGTATGTGTTAGCAGTTGCGATGATGGCCTTGTCTTGTAACCGAGACGAGGTCATCACCGACGACTCACAGGGCGATACGCAGCAAGGCGGCTACCGCCCCAAGGGACTTGGCTCACAGGCGACGTGCAACCGTGTATTTGAATACACACCCGCACCGGGTCAGTTCATCAACGAAGATAAGTCGGGCTTTGCGGGCGAGGCGACACCCGCCGAGGCTGCTGACTACGCCTTAAAACGCCTGAATGCCGAGAAGTATGTCTCACTCGGGGGCTTTGGCGGATATATTGTCGTGGGCTTCGACCACAGCATCGAAAACTACGGAGGCTACGACTTTGCCATAAAGGGCAACTCCTTTGATGGCTCATCGGAGCCTGGTGTGGTGTGGGTTATGCAGGATGCAAACGGCAACGCCCTGCCCGACGACACCTGGTATGAACTCCGCGCCAGCGAAACGGGCAAGGAGAGCACCTTGCAGGATTACTCCGTGACATACTACCGCCCCACCGAGGAGGGTGCAGCCGTAAAGTGGGCAGACTCCCTTGGACAGGAGGGCGAGATAAGCCGCGTACCCTCACACAAGCAGGCATACTACTACCCTGCGTGGATTACTGCCGAGAGCTACACCCTCTCGGGTACACGTCTTGCGGCACGCAACTACGACGCCTCGGGCAACGGCACGCTGTGGAAAAATCCCGCCTACGACTGGGGTTATGCCGACAACGCAAGCGACATAGACCGCCTCACGGAAGATGACAACACCTCGGCGGCAGCCGTGCCCAACCACTTCCGCATAAGTGACGCCATCGACAGCTCGGGAGCGAGCGTCGAGTTGGATTGGATAGACTTCGTAAAGGTGCAGACCGCAGTAAATACCCAAAGTGGCTGGCTGGGCGAGCTCTCGACAGAAGTATTTTCAATCTACGACTGCAATATGATTGAATAACAAGCCCTTACAACGACTCATCAAACGCCCTTAAATGACGATTTCAAACCACATAACACGCCTTGCGCTGCTTCTTGCCTGCTCGCTTCTGGTGGGCTGCATGGAGTGGGAGTATGGCTACACCGAGGAGTTCCGTTTTGAGGGTCGTGGGCTATACATCGTCAATGAGGGTAACTTTCAGTATGGCAACGCCTCACTTTCGTACTACAACCCCGACACGCGCAAGGTTGAGAATGAGGTATTCTTCCGTGCCAATGCAATGAAGCTCGGCGATGTGGCGCAGTCCGTCACCGTGCGCGACGGCATAGGCTGGGTGGTAGTGAACAACTCGCACGCCATCTTTGCCATAGACCTCGCAACGGGTAAGGAGGTGGGGCGTATAACAAACCTCACATCACCACGTTACATACACTTCCTCTCTGACGAGAAGGCTTACGTCAGCCAACTATGGGATAACCGCATATTCATCGTAAACCCTCGCCGCAGAACCATTACGGGCTACATAGAGTGCCCCGGGATGACTATGGAGACAGGTTCTACGGAGCAGATGGTGCAGCAGGAGAAGTATGTGTATGTAAATTGCTGGTCGTACCAAAACCGCATCTTGAAGATTGACACATCAACCGACACCGTCGTTGCCGAGTTGGAGGTAGGTATTCAGCCTACATCGCTTAAATTGGACTGCCACGGCAAGCTGTGGACCATAACCGACGGAGGCTACGCAGACTCCCCCTACGGGCACGAAGCACCTGCGCTCTACTGCATCGACACC
This sequence comes from Alistipes sp., assembly GCA_045603645.1. GTDB lineage: Bacteria > Bacteroidota > Bacteroidia > Bacteroidales > Rikenellaceae > Alistipes. The sequence continues at coordinate 15,443 of JAZUMN010000092.1, forward strand.
GAGAGTTTCTCCATTGAGCGTACGTTCCGCTTTAAGTTAGGCGATGCGCCATCAGAGGTTATGCTCAACAGTGCAGGCGATACGCTGTATTGGATAAACAACGACATCTGGGCTATGAGTGTCGATGCCACACATCTGCCCACACGTCCCTTCCTGCGCTACAACGACACCATATATTATGGTCTGAGCATAGACCCCACCTCGGGCGATGTCTATATTGCCGATGCCATAGACTACCAGCAGCAGGGCAAGATATATCGCTACTCGGCCGTGGGAGAGCTTCTTGATGAGTTTTATGTTGGTATAATACCGGGTGCTTTCGGGTGGAAACAATAACAAGGTATGCGAGGACTGTGGTTTTACATATTGCTGACTTTACTCTTATCGCTACCCTCTGCGTTGCACGCGCAGCGTGACCTCTCGCGCAGGGTTATCGACATCGACGAGGTGCAGATTACAGGCAAACGGCCTATGAAGGAGATAGGCTTGCAGCAGACCAAGCTGGACTCCGCCCTGCTCAAAGACAACATCGCACTCTCGATTGCCGACGTGCTGACGTTCAACTCCTCGATATTTGTCAAGAGTTACGGCCGTGCCACACTCTCCACCGTAGCCTTCCGAGGCACCGAGGCCTCACATACGCAGGTGACGTGGAACGGTATGCGCCTGAACAACCCTATGCTTGGCATGGTCGATTTTTCGATGATACCATCGTACTTCATCGATGACGCCACGCTACTGCACGGCTCCTCGTCGGTAAACGAGACGGGAGGAGGCCTGGGCGGCGCTGTAAAACTCTCGACCAAGGCCGCCGACACACAGGGCTTTAAGCTGCAATACATTCAGGGCGCAGGCTCCTTCCGCACCTTCGACGAGTTTCTGCGTCTAAACTATGGCAACGACCACTGGCAACTATCTACGCGCGTAGTCTATTCATCCTCACCCAATGACTTCCGCTACACCAACCGCGAGAAGAAGGAGAACATCTACGACGAGCAGATGAATATCATAGGTCAGTACTACCCCACCATGCGCAACCGCAGCGGAGCATACAAAGACCTGCACATACTCCAGGAGGCATACTACAACACGGGGCGGGGCTCACGCTTCGGGCTGAGTGCCTGGTACATAAATTCCAGCCGCGAGCTGCCACGTCTGACGGTCGATTACGGCGAGGAGAAGGCCTTTGAGAACCTGCAACGTGAGCAGACATTCCGAGGTGTGCTATCGTGGGATTATATACGCAGCAACTGGAAGGCCGCAGCCAAGGCTGGCTACACCTACACCTGGTCGCCCTACGACTATAAGCGCGACGTGGGCAACGGACATATGGCCTCGATGATACAGGCACGCAACAGAGTAAGCACCATATATGGGCAGGCCGAAGGCGAATACTACATAGGCAAAAAATGGCTCTTCACGGCCTCACTCTCGGCATATCAGCACTTTGCCTACAACCGCGACAAAAACATAATCACGACAGCCGGTGAGAGTCGCATCGTGGGTTACGACAAGGCTCGCATAGAGTTATCGGCTGCACTCTCGGCCAAGTGGCGTCCACACGAGAGAATGGGCATAGCCCTGACCCTGAGGGAGGATATGTTCGGCAGGGATTTCTCACCCCTGATACCTGCTCTGTTTGTCGATGGAGTGCTCTCAAAGCGAGGAAACATTGTCGCCAAGGCATCTTTTTCGCGCAACTATCGTTTCCCGACACTCAACGACCTCTACTTCCTGCCCGGAGGTAATGCCGACCTGCGCAAGGAGCGCGGATGGAGCTACGATGCAGGCCTGTCGTTCGCAACTCCGAAGCAGAAACGCTTTGCCGTAAGCGGCTCGGCAACATGGTTTGAGTCACGCATACACGACTGGATTATATGGCTGCCCTCGCCTATGGGTTACTACAAGCCCTCGAACATTGAGCTGGTGCACTCCTACGGTGTAGAGTTAAAGGGCGACGCCCGAGTGCAGATACTCAGCGATATGGCGTTTAAGATTGGCGCCACATACTCCTGGACACCCTCCATCGACTATGGCAAAAACATATCCGAGGCAGACCGTTCCTACGGCAAGCAACTGGTGTATATACCACTGCACTCGGCAGCCGCCACAGCCACGCTTAGCTGGCGCAGATGGTCACTACTCTACAAGTGGTGCTATTACAGCGAGCGCTACACAATGACCAGCAACGACATAATGCTGACGGGAACTCTTCCAAAGTACTATATGAGCAACATAACACTCGAAAAAGGCTTCTCGACACGCTGGGCGGAACTCTCCCTGAAAGGCTCCGTAAACAACCTTTTTGACGAGGAGTATCTTTCGGTACTATCGCGACCTATGCCGGGCATCAACTTTGAGATTTTCCTGGGCATAACTCCAAAATGGGGCAAACGTTAAAAAAGTTATAGAACTATAAGAATAAACAATATTCTTTACATAATCTTAACATTGCTCTCAGCTCTTCCTTTTTAAGACATTTTTTAAGATATCTTAGCTACAAATCTCAATTATTTGTGGCTTTTTCCGCCATCACACAAATTCTCACAAACCATCTTTCAGGCCTCTGCCCTGCCCAAGAGTCCGCAGGGGTTGATATTTCGACTAAAAAACCGTACTTTTGTGCCATTAAAGAATAATGTTAACAACGAAATAGGATTATTATGGAACTTAATGAGATTTTCAAGGATGGTCTTTGGAGCCAGGAGGTGAATGTTACAAGCTTCGTGCAAACCAACATCACACCATACACGGGCGACGCTTCATTCCTTGCGGGACCAACAGAGCGCACAAAGCACTTGTGGGATTTGTGCCTGAAGGCATTGGAGGAGGAGCGCCAGAATGGCGGTGTTCGCTCTCTGGACAATAAGACAGTATCAACCATCACCTCGCACAAGGCGGGTTACATTGACAAGGACAACGAGCTTATCGTAGGCTTGCAGACCGACGAGCTGCTGAAGCGTTCAATCAAGCCTTTCGGAGGTATCAACGTAGTATCGCGTGCTTGCCGCGAGCAGGGCGTAGAGGTTGATGACAAGGTAAAGGACATCTTCACAAACTACCGCAAGACACACAACGACGGTGTCTTTGACGTATATACCGAGGAGATTCGTACATTCCGCTCATTGGGCTTCCTTACGGGTCTGCCCGATAACTATGCCCGTGGCCGTATCATAGGCGACTACCGCCGTTTGGCACTCTACGGAACGGACCGTCTGATTGAGGCCAAGCAGAAGGACTTGAAGTATATGACAGGCCCTATGACAGATGCCCGCATACGTCTGCGCGAAGAGATTGCCGAGCAGATTAAGGCACTGAAAGATATCCGCACTATGGGCGAGTACTACGGCTTGGATTTGAGCCGCCCTGCATATACGGCACAGGAGGCTGTGCAGTGGGTATATATGGCCTACCTGGCAGCTGTCAAGGAGCAGGATGGAGCTGCCATGTCACTCGGTAACGTATCATCATTCCTCGATATCTACATCGAGCACGACTTGCAGACAGGTGCTATCGACGAAGTGTTTGCACAGGAGCTCATCGACCAGTTTGTAATCAAGTTGCGTATGGTGCGCCACCTTCGTATGCAGTCCTACAACGACATCTTCGCCGGCGACCCAACTTGGGTAACAGAGGCTATCGGAGGTCGCTTCAACGACGGCCGCACAAAGGTTACAAAGACTTCATTCCGCTTCTTGCAGACACTCTACAACCTCGGCCCTTCACCCGAGCCAAATATGACCGTGCTGTGGAGCCCACAGCTTCCTGCTGGCTTCAAGGAGTTCTGCGCAAAGGTGTCGGTAGATACAAGCTCTATCCAGTACGAGAACGACGAACTTATGCGTGAGGTGCGTCACTCGGATGACTACGGTATCGCCTGCTGCGTATCTTACCAGGATATAGGCCGTCAGATTCAGTTCTTCGGTGCGCGTACCAACCTCGCCAAGGCTCTGCTGCTGGCCATCAACGGTGGTCGCTGCGAGAACACAGGCACACTGATGGTTAAGGACATCCCTGCCTTGAAGAGCGACGTGCTCCAATTTGAGGAGGTTATGCAGAACTACAAGAAGGTACTGCACGAGATAGCACGCGTATATAACGAGGCGATGAACATCATCCACTATATGCACGACAAGTACTACTACGAGAAGGCTCAGATGGCATTCGTAGATACCGACCCACGCATCAACCTGGCGTATGGTGTTGCGGGCTTGTCAATTGCTCTGGACTCACTCTCGGCAATTCGCTATGCAAAGGTTACAGCACGTCGTAACGAGCAGGGTCTGACTTGCGGCTTCGACATCGAGGGCGACTACCCATGCTTCGGTAACAATGACGACCGCGTGGACCACCTGGGTGTTGACTTGGTTTACTTCTTCTCTGAGGAGTTGAAGAAGTTGCCTGTGTACAAGAATGCACGTCCTACACTCTCGCTGCTGACCATCACCTCAAACGTGATGTATGGTAAGAAGACAGGTGCTACACCTGACGGTCGTGCCGCAGGCGTTGCCTTCGCACCGGGTGCCAACCCAATGCACGGCCGTGACAAGAGCGGCGCTATTGCATCGTTGGCTTCGGTTGCCAAGTTGCGCTACCGCGACTCGCAGGATGGTATCTCCAATACCTTCTCTATCGTTCCAAAGTCACTCGGCCCAACTGCCGAGGAGCGCATCGAGAACCTTGTTACGATGATGGACGGTTACTTCACAAAGGGTGCACACCACCTCAACGTAAACGTCCTGAACCGCGAGATGTTGGAGGATGCTATGGAGCATCCCGAGAAGTATCCACAGCTTACAATTCGTGTATCGGGCTACGCCGTAAACTTCACCAAGCTGAGCCGCGAGCATCAGTTGGAGGTTATCAGCCGTAGCTTCCACGAGAAGATGTAATTTATTACCAGATGACTATATGTTAAGAGTTCACTCTTACGAATCTATGGGAACATTCGACGGACCGGGCCTCCGGTTCGTCGTTTTCCTTCAAGGCTGCAACTTCCGCTGTCTGTATTGTGCCAACCCCGACACGATAGATGCCCAGGGCGAGAGCAAGCCCACTGCGGATGCCGACATATTAAAGCAGGCAACAGATATGAAGCCCTTCTTCGGGAAAAGGGGCGGCGTCACCTTCTCAGGCGGTGAGCCCACATTCCAGGCGGCGGCATTACTGCCCGTGGTGAGGTCCATACGCGAGAAGGGAATACACGTCTGCATAGACACCAACGGAGGCATCTGGAACCCTGCCGTTGAGGAGCTGATGCAGGAGGTAGATTTGGTGCTGCTCGATGTCAAGCAGGCCAACTGTGCGCGTCACGAAGCACTCACCGCCCGTTCAAATGCGCAGACACTGCGCACCGCAGCATGGTTGGAGGAGCACGGCAAGCCTTTCTGGCTGCGCTATGTGCTTGTGCCGGGCATCAGCGACTTCGAGGAGGATATGCGCCTGCTGGGCGAGACGCTTGGTGCGTATAAGATGATTCAGCGCGTGGAGCTACTCCCCTACCACACCCTCGGCGTACACAAATACGAGGCTATGGGGCAGGAGTACAAGCTCAAAGATGTGAAGGAAAACACCCCCGAACAGATTGACCGTGCCGCCAACATTCTGCGAGAGTATTTCCCGTTGGTAGTGGTCAATTAAAGACCATTTCTTAACTAAAACACCATAAATAATTGATTTAATGCACCTTGTGGGAGACAATTCTCACAAGGTGCATTATTTTGGTTGATTTGTAGCTATTTCTGATCAAAATACCCCCCCCCTATAATATTTTACCCAGATTATATTTTGATTTTCAGCAATTTATGCAGATATTGCGATGCTAAATACGGCAAAAAACCGCTAAAATTGAAATAATTATTTCTACATAACAACAATTTCAAATTAACAACTAAAAAAATTAAGCTAAATGAAAAAAGTCTACGAAGCACCTCAAATTGAGGTATTTGAAGTGAAAGTCGAGGAAGGCTTCGCTCAAAGCAATGCATCATTGGAGCGCCCAGATTTGGGAGGTGATGTTGATTGGTAAACAAAAATCTAAAACTAAAAACTAAGATGAAAAGATTTCTGATTTCAATGGCAGCACTCCTCGCAGTTGTGGGTTGTGCAAAGCAGGATGATTTGGTGTCAGCGGAGTTTGGCACTACGAATGCTCCTGAGTTCGAGGTTGGTTTCGAGACCTCACGAGTTTACATTGAGGAGGACGAGGATGGTTACAAGCTGTCGTGGACATCGGGTGACCTGCTCTCTTGCTTCTTCAACACCGGCGGTCAGGCTAAGTACGAGTATGTAGGCGAGACCGGTGCGGACAATGGTATCATCAAGGCTGTATCTTGCCCAAGCGGCACTACACTTGACAAGTTTTACGCCGTTTACCCTTACAACGAGGGCAACAAATTAACCGGCGACGTGCTGACTGTCGTGCTCCCCTCTGAGCAGACTTATGCCGAGGGTACATTTGGTGCCAACTCAAACACTATGGTTGCTGTGAATGCCGACGGTGAGCCCTACTACACATTCTCAAATGTTTGTGGTTATGTTCGCTTGAAGATTTATGGTGATGCAACCATCACAAGCATCAAGTTCGAGGGTAACAATGGCGAGATTATCGCCGGCGAGGCTGATGTGAACCCTACTACCAAGGAGCTCACTATCTCTGCCGAGGGCGACAAGGCTATCTACATCAAGGCTGAGGGTGGTGCATCACTCGGCTTGTCAGAGGCTGAGGCTACCGAGTTCTGGGTGGTTGTTCCTCCTGTAACATTCGAGAAGGGTTTCACTGTAACTCTCACCGATGCTCAGGGCAACTCTATGAAGCGTGCTACTCATATGAAGTATGTTGTTGCTCGCAACCAGGTTAATTCAATGGGTGTTGTTGCTTATGTTCCTGAGTCAAGCGACGATATTATCTTCGACGCACAGTTCAACCTGGACGGCACTGCAACCGACAACGGTAAGTTCAAGTTGCCTATCAAGGTTACAACTAACGAAAACGGCGAGACTCCATACTACGAGGTTCACAAGAACCCAACATACCCACACAACAACATCGTACGTATGGACCGTGTTCCTATGAACGACCAGCAGTTGCGTCATAGCAACAGCCACCTGTACGCTGAGTTGAACAATGATTTCAATGCCGCTATTGCTGATGGTGCTACTGTGGAGATTATTATGGGTCAGCCTATGTTCGCAGCAGGTACATTTGCCCGAATCTTCTCAACGGAGAAATGGGGTCTTATCGAGCGTGGTTACACCGCAACCGAATACCCATATTCAGTTCCTTTCTTTGGCGACTGGTGGGGTAATGCAACCTGTTTACCTGCAACTCCAGCGCCTGAGGCTCGCAAGTACCACCACCTGATGCTGGTTTACAACCCTGACAACAAGGAGCAGCATCTCTACAAGGATGGTGTCCTTGTTGGCACACGTGGAGGCGACGTAAAATGGGAGGCAAGTAAGATTTTGGGTCTTGGCTTCATGCCATATAATGGCGATGTAAGTACAGCATTGCAGCCTATCTGTGCTGAATTTGGCATGTTCCGTGTTTACGACAGCAAGTACACAGCCGAGGATGTTTTGAATCGTTACAAGTCTTTGACTCTTCCTTCGGCTCCTGCTTACGACCACTACGAGTATGCCAAGCCTTTGGTTGACATCTCATTCGATGCAAATGCCAACATCGTTAATAACGGTAGCTTGGAGGCTGGTGATGCTGCTGTGTTGAAACTTGATAAGGTTGCCGGTCCTTACTTGAAGGCTGTTCAGGTTGGCGACAAGTATGTAGCAAGTTTCTCACGTGGTTATGGCTTGAATTCAAACCACGATGGTGTTGCAGTTGATAATCTTAACAACAGTTACTACAACATTTATGGCGAGGAGCTTCTGAATAAGATTAACGATGGTGAATTTACCATTGAGATTATTGCTTCAGGTACTGCTGAGACCACATTGGTTGCTCCTATGTCAAGCCAGAGCTTCAAGTTGAACATTATCAACAACGATGGCTATAAGGCATTTATGCCATACTCTCGTTCTTCACAACGTGGTGAGCTCCCAAGTATTGACTATTTCACCCCTGCACCAGGTACCGTTAAACATATGAAGGCTGACCCTGAGAAGTTTGTACACTTCATAATCTCTTACGACAAGGTGATTGGTAACTTATCTGGTTTCTACGATGGTCAGGTTGTAGATATCAACCCTGATGGTTGGAAGGCTGTTGACGGCGGGTTGAATGCTGCCACATCAGTGGTTCTTGGTGCTGATGTCGTGAATGGTCTTAACCAGCGTTTCAATGGTAAGATAGCATCTGTTCGCATTCACGACGAGGCTTACCATGGTTACAAGGCTTACAACCTTATCAATTTAAGAAGAGCTGAGGTTGAGGCTTTGAATAGCGTAACAATCGCTCCTGAGCCAGCTGTCGTTGTTCCACAGCCTATTGTTGATGTTCAGTTTGCTGCTGATGGTACTGCTACCGACAAGGTTAATAATTATACCATAACAAAGGTTGATGGTACAACCAATCCTACGGTTACTAAACTTGCCAACAATGACTACACCTTGAATACAGGTGTTGCAACATTCGGCAACGACGTTGTAAATGCAGGTTATTACAAGCTTGACTACACAAACGAGGCTAAACTTAAAGAGGCTATCAACAATGGCTACACTGTTGAGGTTATCCACGCTTCAAAGAACAATAACACTACTTGGGGTGGCCTGTTTGGTACCGAGGCTCATAGCATTGGTCGTCTGGCAGGTTATGGATACAAGTGGAACATCAACTATACCGATGCTAATGGAGTATGGCATTGGTGCGATGGTCAATTAAGTCCAGCAAACGACAAATGGTATCACACTATATTCACTTGGGACGGTAACACTATGAGTGTATATCGCAATGGTGTATTTGAAAACTCTCGCATTGCAAACGATGCCAAGGAGAGTAACTATATGCTTATTGGTGCTCGTCTTAATCATGAAAGAGAATTCGTTCCTGGCCACGGCTGGGGCGGCGAGATTGCACTGTTCAGAATCTATGATGAGTCAGTTGATGCTCGTGTTGCAGAGGCTCTTTACGAGCAGGCTAAAACACCTATGTCTAAGATAGTATTGAATGAACTGACAGATGTATTGTTCGATGCTAAGTTTAATGCAGATGGTAGCGCAGAGAACGTAGGTTCAATGCGCGGTTTAGGAATCGTTGCGCAGGGCGGCTCAACCGTTACTACATATAAGAAGGGTGACCAGTATGTGGCTCTCTTGGATAACGCGACTAAGAATAACTACGAACAGACCAGCGGTTTCTACTATGTAGATTACACTTCAAACTCTATGTTCAAAGAGCATCTGACAGATGGCTTTACAATGGAGGTGCTTTGTAAGCCAAATATGTACTACCAAAACTACTGGGCTACACCATTTAGTCTCTCTACTTGCCGAGTGCATCACAACCTATTGGATACCAATAACGCAACATGGAGTTTTGTTGCAAGTGCTGCCGAAAACAAATGGGACGATGACGGTATATTCAATAGTTGGTATTGGGGCAATTTCTCTCCTGTTATAGTAAATGCTTACCAGCACGTTGTCCTCACTTATGACGGCGTTAACAGTTGGGACATGATTGTAAATGGAAAAAATAACGGTCCTTGGGAGAATCCTACTGCCTTGAACCCAGGTAACGCATTGGCTATCGGTGCTATTGCTTATACCGGAGGTGTAGGATACCATAATTTCTGTGGTGAGATTGCAATTGCCCGTATTTACGACAACGCAAAGAGTGTAGATGAGGTTGTTGCTCGTTACAATGAGTTGAAGCCTTTGATTGAGACTTTGAATACAGAAACCACTTCTGAGTATAAGTTTGACCTTTTGGTTGATGTAGAGTTTGCAGAGAGCGGCGCTACCGACAAGGCTAATGGTTATGCAATAACTACTGAGACAGTAGGTACAGGTGGTAACTTGTCAGTTGCTAACGGCATTGCAACATTTGGTGCTGATAATGCTAATCTAAGCTACTACAACATTGACCTTGCTCAGGGTGATGGTACTCTTAAAACAGAGATGAACAACGGCTTTACTATTGAGGCTATACTCTCTTCAACAACAAGCAATCCACAGTGGGCTTGTCCATTTGGTAGTGAAGGATTTAGCTTGGTTCGCCTGGCTGGTTATGGCTACAAGTGGAACATCAACGGTTGGAATACAGCTAACGGCTGGCCTTACACCGATGGTGTCATTGCTCCTGTCGCAGGTCTGTACTACCACATCCTATATACTTACGATGCATCAACAGGAAGAGTGAGAGTATACCGTAATGGTTTATGTGAAAATAAGGGCCTCTTGTCATTTGCTATGCGCGAGAACTCAAATCTCCTCATCGGTGCTCGTAATGACAATGGCACTATACAGCAGCCTTGGGATGGAAATATTGCCTCATTGAAAATATACAAGCAGGCAGTGCCTTATACTGTTGAAGCAGAAGCTTTATACAAAGCAGCTCAGGCTCAGGTAGAGAGCCTGAACGGCAACTAATCCGAGGGTTTAGTTTGATTTGACAGCGCCCGACCTCACTCAGAGGTC
>JAZUMN010000093.1:0-29551 GCA_045603645.1 Alistipes sp.
AGCCTCAACATCGGCCTTGGTAGCACCGAGGTTAATCTGTGCAAAAGGACGGCGAAGAACTACATTCTTAACAGCTGGGCCTGTAACCTCGATAGGCTCCAACACATAGAATGCGTCGTAAGTCTCATCGTTTGAGAGCTCCTTGTCATCGTAGCTGACAGTAACTGTACCCGCTGTGCGGTCGAAAGCGTAAGGAGCATTCTCGTTCTGTGCCCAGAAAGCAACCTTGTAAGTCTGACCCTTAACCAAGTCCAAAGTAACGGTAGCCTTGTTGCCTGAAACAGCTACGTTATCCTCGTAAGGATAATCAGCAAAGAGGTTACCCGCTGCGTCGTAGATAGCGTAGTTCAGGACATTTGCCTGTGAGGCATCACCTACGGTACGGCTGACCACAATAGGAAGTGTAGTAGAGAATGTCACAGCAACAGTCTCACCCCCTGCGTTGAGCGAATCGTTGTCCTTCGCACAACCTACCATAAGCAGCACCGCTGCCATGGCGAAAGATAAAAATCTTTTCATAGTAAAAATAAATTAAAAAAATGATGTATTGTTTTTCGTAATAAGTGCAAAATAATTTTCCCAACACAGTACACTGCGGCAGTCACACGCCCGTAACGAGCTGATTGCCAAAGTGTTACAAGCCAAAAATCCCCCCCCCGAATTTTCGGGGAGAGGACTTCACGCTCATTACACTGCAAAAATAGTGATTTTATGTCGGAAACACAAGACTTTTTGGCTTTTTATTTACACTTTTAGCACAAAAACGTATTACGGCGCTGTAAATCAATTCTTTTCGGAATTATACAGTTTAGTGTTGCTCAGTCATTGCGAGGCTTGGCAACAAGCCGTGGCAATCCTCCACTAAGAGATTCCCACGCTCGTTATACTCGCTCGGAATGACAAATGTTTTACAACATTCAAGTAGATAATTACGATTCTTTTTATGGGGGAACAATTTTACCGAGGCTCTCCTTCAAAAACTTGTTGGGCAACCTCGGCATCATATTCTCGTACGCCTGCTGACGACCGTGTGCGGAGCGGCAACAACACTGAGCTGCAAATTCTGTTGACTTTTGTAAAATCTACTTCATTTGTAGTTTTTTGCGTTGTTTTGCGACTAATATAATGTGGGCAGGGCAGTTTTTTGCCGGCGGAGAATAATTTTTCTGAAAAGTGTGTATCTTTGCGTATGGTAATGCCCCGAAGAAGGGTGCGACTAAGACATAAACATTAAATAACAAGGTATATGAAGAGAATGATTTTGGCCCTTGTAGCATTGTTTACATTGGCAGCAACAGCAAATGCTCAGGTTGACCCTTCGCAGCCTATCCCAGCTGACAAGGCAATCCGTATGGGCAAGTTGGAGAATGGACTCTCCTACTACATTCGTCACAACGCCAAGCCAAAGGGAATGGCTAACTTCTACATCGTGCACGACGTGGGTGCTATTCAGGAGGGTGACAACCAGCAGGGTCTGGCTCACTTCTTGGAGCATATGGCCTTCAACGGCACAAAGAACTACCCCGGCAAGTCGATGATTGAGTACTTGGAGAAGATAGGTGTTAAGTTTGGTGCCAACCTCAATGCCTTCACCTCGTGGGACCTCACACAATACTATATGACCGATGTGCCTGTGGCGCGCGAGTCGGTGGTGGACTCAACACTTATGATTCTGCACGACTGGTCGCACTTCATCTCGTTGGAGGAGAAGGAGATTGACTCGGAGCGCGGCGTTATCAAGAAGGAGCTGCGTACGCGCGACAATGCGCAGTGGCGCTCAACTATCGAGATGTTGAAGGCCGTAGGTAAGGGTACACTCTACGCCGAGCGCAACCTCATCGGTTATCTCGAAGGCTTGGAGGGCTTCACCTACGACGACATACGCTCGTTCTACGACAAGTGGTATCGTCCCGACTATCAGGCCGTTGTCGTTGTGGGCGACATAGATGTCGATAAGGTCGAGCAGAAGATTAAGTCGATGATGGCGGACATCCCCGCCCCTGCCCCCGATGCAGCGCAGAAGGATGTTATCGTTATGCCTGGTAACGACACCCCCATCGTGAGCATCTTCACCGACCCCGAGATGCAGCGTTCGCAGTTGCAGATTTTCTACAAGGGTCAGGCAATGCCAAAGCAGTACAAGAGTCTGGTAATGTATGAGCTTGTAGATGTTTTGCAGTCATACATAAGTGTGATGATTAACGAGCGCCTGAGCGACATCGCCCGCAAGCCCGATGCACCATTCATACAGGCAGGTTTTCAGCCCGGTGGAGGCTTCGGCATATGTCCTACGCTGGACATCGCAGGCGGCTCACTTGTTACGCAGGACGGCAAGATTATGCAGGGTTACAAGGCCCTTCTGACCGAGATGGAGCGTATGCGTCGCTATGGCTTCACCGAGGGTGAGTGGGAGAGAGCCAAGAGCAACCTCCTTTCATCAATCGAGAACAAGTACAACAGCCGTGACGACCGCAAGCACGACGAGTTCGCCGAGGCGTGCATCGCAAACTTCCGCGAGGGCACACCTCTGTACGATGCCGAGACAGAGTATAAACTCGACAAGCAGCTCGTTGAGATGATTTCGTGCCCGATGATTAACGCCACCGTGCAGAAGCTCTACGAGCCTTTGAAGAATGTCGTTATCATAGTTAACTCGCCCGAGAAGGAGGGCGTTGCCGTACCTACCGAGGCTGAGCTGGTGGCTGCCTTGCAGGAGGCTGTGGCTGCCGATGTGAAGCCTTTCGAGGATAACGTGAAGAAGGAGCCACTCATCGCCGAGGATGTCGAGTTGAAGGGCTCACCCGTAAAGAAGGAGAAGGTAAACGCGGTGCTGGGCACAACAGAGTGGACCTTGAAGAATGGCATCAAGGTAGTTATCAAGCAGACCCCTTACGAGGCCGACAATATCGGCGTCGAGGCTGTGGCCGATGGCGGCGCAGCTGTGTTTGGCGACCAGGAGTACTACTCGGCACAGATGCTGGGTGGTGTGATGTCTATGTCGGGTATCTCGAAGTTCTCGGCTTCGGACCTGCGCAAGCAGCTCTCAGGCAAGAATGCACAGGCAGGCATTGGCGTGGGCACCTATGAGCATATGGTTACGGCGAATGCTTCGTTGAAGGATGTGGAAACTATGTTCCAGCTTCTCTATTTGCAGTTTACGGCGCCACGCTTTGCTGAGGATGACTTCACAACGCTTATGAACCGCTACGATGCTCTGCTTGCCAACCGTATGGCAGACCCCGACTTCATCTTTGCGCAGAACCTTATCAGTACACTCTACGGCAACAACATACGTCGTCAGCAGCTTACGCCCGAGATTCTCTCGCAGATTAAGTTCGAGCATATGGCAGGCATCCACAAGCAGCTCTTCTCTAACGCTGCCGACTTCCGCTTCACCTTCATCGGCAATATGAGCCCCGAGGCTTTGAAGCCACTTGTTGAGAAGTACATCGGCTCACTGCCCGTGGCGAAGAAGGCTGCCAACAAGTTCACTGATGACGGTGTCCGCACCGCTAAGGGAGGCGTTGTCAACGACTTCAAGACCCGTATGGAGCAGCCCAAGGTATCGGTATTCGTAGGTTTCAGCGGTGATATCGAGTACAACATCAAGAACCAGATGGTTGCCAAGTACCTCACCGCAGCGCTCAACAACCGTTACTTGAAGTCTATCCGCGAGGAGAAGGGTGGTACTTACGGCGTAGGTGTTCGTGTGGCATTGCTTAACGAGCCTGTGGAGCAGTATATGGTGCAGATTCAGTTCGACACCAACGAGCAGATGGCCGACGAGCTTACAGCTATCGTCATGGCCGAGATTGAGAAGATTGCTGCCGAGGGCCCTCTCAAAGAGGATATGGACAAGACTCGCGAGTATGAGAACAAGAACTACTCGAAGTCTGTCGAGCAGAATGGCTGGTGGTCACGCGCCATCGCGGCCTTCTACGACGATGATATCAACAATGTTGAGGATTACCTGCCTGCTGTAAACGGCGTCACGGCTGACGATGTGAAGGCTATGGCAAAGAAGATTCTTGACGATGGCAATATGGTCAAGGTGGTGATGCGTCCCGAGAAGTAGGGCATTGCAAGGTAGAGAATCTGCCTGACAAAATGAATCTGTCTAACAAGGCTCTTTTGGCATCTGCCTTGTCTGAAAAATGCTCATTTACGCCAAGTAATTAACCCACACAAGGGTGGCTTTTCCTCCTCGCGGCTCGGCAAAGTAAACAAGTTTACTCTGCTCTCGCTCCGCAGCGTCGGTTGCGCTTTTTCATCCTGCGAGCAGCTTCAAATTAGCTCTTGTTATACAAATTCTATGAAAAGAGGTTGTCCTTCAAATTTTGTTGGACAACCTCGTTTTGTTTTGTTTGAAACGGTTAGAGGGGTAGGGTAGTGAATTCCCTATCTAAATTACAGATGAATTACAGACTTCACGGGGGCTATCTTCTCCAGGCGTTCCTTGCCGTGCAGGAAGTCGAGCTCCACAAGGAAGATAAACTCGTCGATGACAACCTTAAACTCCTTGCCCTGCACCACAATCTTCTGCGATGTCATAGACTGCGCAATGCCCTCGGCAGTGCCGCCCGTAGCAAGCAGGTCATCCAAAATAGATATGTGAATCTCATCGCCCTCGCTCTGTGCTGCGGCGATGTCGCTCAGACGGTAGAACAGGTGGTCGGAGCCATACTCCTTCTCAATCTCCACATCGCACAAATCACCCTCATTATAAGGCAGTTTGCCGCTCTTGCGGATGGGGATAATGCTCTGCACCTCGGGCTTGGAAATCATCAGCGGAGCCGCGAAGAGGAAGCCTCGGGCCTCGGGAGCTGCGATGTTGGGGGCCGTGAGGCGGCTGCCGATCTCGTCGATGAGCTGCGCAAATATCTTCTTATCCTGCAAGAGTGGAATAATATCCACAAAAACAATACCCTCCTTGGGGAAATCCTTGTAAAATTTAAGTGCCTCTTTCATTGTGTCAGGTGTAGTTAAAGGGCGGCATAAGAGCCTCCAATAGCAAATGTAGTAATTTTTTTATCACCACGATGCAAAAATATATGCAAAATGCATATTTTCTTGATTTTTTTCTTACCTTTGCATCAATTGGAAAATAATGAACTTAAAATGCCGAAGTTTTATGACAAGGTAAACGTCCTGAAAAAACCCGAATGGTTAAAGATTCGTCTGCAAAGTAACGAGGAGTCCGCCGAGGTGGAACGTATCGTTAAGCAACACTCGTTGCACACCATTTGCAGCAGTGGTCTTTGCCCGAATAAGGCAGAGTGCTGGCGACGACGCACAGCAACCTTTATGATTTTGGGTGATATATGTACACGAGGATGTAAGTTTTGTGCTACGCAAACAGGCAAACCCCTTGCGCCCGACAGTTCTGAGCCTGAGAAGGTGGCTGAGAGTGTTCGGCTTATGGGACTTCGACACGTTGTCGTGACTTCTGTCACGCGCGACGACCTTCACGATGGCGGTGCTGCACATTGGGCACGCGTAGTGGAGGCCATCCGCAAAGAGAATCCCGACGCAACAATTGAGCTCCTTATTCCCGATTTGGATGCTCAGGAAGACCTCGTAAAGGTCGTTTTGGCATCCAAGCCCGATATTGTCGGGCACAACATCGAAACCGTCGAGCGACTAACACCGCTGGTGCGTTCGCGTGCGAAGTATCGCACAAGCCTGCGCACGTTGGAGATTATCTCAGCAAGTGGTGCAGTAGCAAAGAGTGGACTGATGGTCGGACTTGGCGAGAGCGATGATGAAGTATTGCAGACGTTAAGAGACCTGCGCAAGGCGGGTGTCGAGATTGTAACGCTTGGCCAGTACCTTAGACCCTCGTTGGAGCACTATCCCGTTGCGGCGTATATCACTCCCGAGAAGTTTGACTGGTACCGAGAGAAAGCTCTCGAAATGGGTTTCAGCTATTGTGCAAGTGCCCCTATGGTGCGCTCGTCATATCTGGCTGACGCCGCTTTGGAGAGTGTCAGGCGTAAAGAGGCCGAGAAGTAGGACTGCGGTCCTTCGTCGGCGCAAGCTTTTGACCGAAATGAAGGAGGTATTGTACAAGGACTTGGGACGTATGGACTACGGCGAGTGCTGGGATATGCAACGCCGCACGTTCGATGGTTTGCTGCTCGCAAAGCGTGAGGGCACGCCGTGCAGCGAAGTCGGGGTCGGAGATGCGGGCATTTTGTATCTTGTAGAACACAATCCTGTTTACACATTAGGCAAGAGCGGCAAGAGCGAGAATCTGCTTGTCTCGGAGCCATACCTGCGCTCGATAGGTGCGGAGTTTTACCACATAGACCGCGGCGGCGACATAACCTTTCACGGTCACGGCCAGGTGGTGGGCTACCCCATCCTCGACTTGGAGCAGCTGGGTATAGGCCTGCGTGACTATATCGATGCCTTGGAGGGTGCCATCATAGGCGTATGCAGTGAGTGGGGTATCGAGGCAGGGCGTGTGGCAGGTGCTTCGGGCGTGTGGCTTGACGGCGACAGCCCCCGTGCCAGGAAGATATGCGCCATAGGTGTCAAGGCAAGTCGTTATGTTACAATGCACGGCTTTGCGATGAATGTGAACACCGACCTGGGGTATTTCTCACATATCAACCCCTGCGGCTTTGCCGATAGGGGCGTTACGAGCCTTAGGCAGGAGTTAGGGCACGAAGTGGATATAGAGCAGGTCAAGGCGCAGATTGTTAAACATTTAAGCGAAAAATTAAAAATTGAAATATATAAATAATAAAATTGTAAGTTATGCCGATGGAAAAGCGATGGGTAGTAAGACCCCATGGCGAGACCGAGGTAGTGGAGCGTCTGGCTCAGCACCTCCGTATGTCGCCTGTTCTTGCGAACCTACTTGTACAGAGAGGCATAGACACCGTAGAAAAGGCTAACAAATTCTTTAACCCGCAACTGAGCGACCTTCACGACCCTTTCCTGATGAAGGATATGGAGCGTGCTGTGGAGCGCATTGAGCGTGCCGTGAGGGACAACGAACTCATTATGGTCTATGGAGACTATGATGTCGATGGCACAACGGCTGTGGCGTTGGTTTATAAGTTTTTGAGGCAGATAGGTCATAAGAACCTTGTTTTCTACATCCCCGATCGTTATAACGACGGTTACGGTATTTCTACAAAGGGTATTGACTTCGCAGCCCGCAGGGGTGTGAAGTTGGCAATAGCCCTCGATTGTGGAATTAAGGCCGTAGAAAAGGTTGTTTATGCGAAGGAAAAGGGCGTGGATTTCATCATCTGCGACCACCATCTTCCGGCAGAGGAGATTCCCGCTGCCGTAGCTGTTCTGGATCCTAAGCGCAACGACTGCAACTATCCTTTTGATGAGTTGTCGGGTTGTGGCGTAGGTTTCAAACTCGTGCAGGCATATGCGCAGAAGCACGGTATTCCGTTCAAGGATATCGAGCATCTGCTGGACTTGCTTGTAGTGAGTATTGCATCTGATATTGTGCCTTTGATGGGCGAGAACCGCATCCTGGCTTACTACGGCTTGGAGCGCCTTAACCGCGAGCCCTCGTCGGGACTGTTGTCGATTATCAAGATTTGCGGCCTGGACCGTCAGAACATCACCATCGACGACATCGTCTTCAAGATTGGTCCTCGCATCAATGCCGCAGGGCGTATGCGTATGGACGAGAACGACGAGAATGCAGCACCAAGTGGAGGCTTTGCCGCCGTGGAGTTGCTTGTCGAGGGTAACGAGAAGCTGGCGCAGGAGTTCTGCAACGTCATTGACAACTACAACAACGACCGCAAGAGCATTGACCGCAGCGTCACACAGGAGGCTCACGACTACATCGAGTCGAACCCTCACTTGAAGCAGATGAAGAGCACGGTCATCTACAACCCCAAGTGGATGAAGGGCATTGTCGGCATCGTAGCCTCGCGCCTTATTGAGACCTACTACCGTCCTACGGTAGTGCTGACCATGAGCAACGGCTTTGTTACGGGCTCGGCACGCTCGGTGCAGGGCTTCGACCTCTACCAGGCTGTGGAGTCGTGCTCCGACCTGTTGGAGAACTTCGGCGGTCATATGTACGCCGCAGGCCTCACGATGCTGCCCGAGAATGTCGAGGCGTTCACCAAGCGCTTCAACGACTATGTTGAGGAGCATATAGACCCGCAGATTCTGGTGCCCCAGGTGGATATCGACAGTGAGCTTATGTTCTCCGATATCACACCACAGTTCCATCGCCAGCTCAACAGCTTCCAGCCTTTTGGCCCGGGCAATGCTGCGCCCGTGTTTGTAAGCTATGGGGCGAGTGCCGACAAGGAGCCCAAGTTGGTTGGTGCCGATATGGAGCATATAAGAATGGACCTGGTGCAGCGTCACAAGCCACATGTATCCATCCCTGCCATAGCCTTCCAGCAGCCCACGCACTACGAGTGGATACGCTCAGGCCATGCTGTCGATGTGTGCTACCAGATTGTCGAGAACCACTACCGCGGCTCGGTCACCACGCAGCTGCGTGTTAAGGATATCAAACGTGTCGAGGGCAAGTAACCCTTCGACAGGAGAATAGCAAGTGCGCTCTATCGCTGCCCGCAAGGGGAGAGGAAAGTCCGAGCAACTCAGAGCACCGTACGAGTTAATGGCTCGACGCTCGTGAGGGTGTAGTAGCGTAACAGAAAATAACCGCCGTGGCGGGGCAGGGGTGGGAGCAATCCTGCTCGTGCCTTATTGCAAACGCTTCGGTAAGGGTGAAAAGGTGGGGTAAGAGCCCACCGCAGCGGCAGCAATGTCGTCTGGCAGTACGCCTTACGGGTTGCAAGACCATGTATACCGACAATCAAGGGCTGCTCGTCCAATGTCGGGGGGTAGGTTGCTGGAAGCTGTGGGTGACCACAGCCGTAGATAAATGATAGAGGCCCGCCTGAGGCGGGTACAGAACTCGGCTTATAGCGCTTGCTACTGTTTGAGGTTGTCCAATAATTTTTTTGAGGACAACCTCTTTTTTGTTCGTGCCGAAAAGCCTTAACGCCCAAAAAAGCACGAAAGTTGCACTATTATTTTGTTGGTAAAATAATTTTACATATATTTGCACTCCGAATGGGCGATGTTGCCCGTATGATGGTCCGATGGATGAGTGGTTTAGTCACCGGTCTGCAAAACCGTCTACAGCGGTTCGAATCCGCTTCGGACCTCAAAAAACCCTTCTACAAGCACTTGTGGAGGGGTTTTTAATTTTTTACGCCCTTTTTTACGCCCCTTTCACTCTTGATTATCACAAGTCCTGATACTCCTAAGGTTAATAAAATCGTATCGTCAGCAAAGATAAATACAAATCGGCTATAATACAATCCTATTCTTGGTGCTTAGCCATAAACTTATCAATGTCGCTCTTGCGAAACCAAATCTCTCTTCCAAATCGGGAACTCTTAATCTCTTTGTCTTTGTGAAGTTTATTCGCTAAGGTTTCCCCAATTCCCAAGTACGCAGCCAGTCCCTTAATACCATTCACATACGGGCTTGCTATATTGTCTTTCAACTCTTCAAATTTCTTATCAAAGACCTTTGATACGGCATCTGCTATTGCCGTTGTTAGTGTTTCATTGTAAACTTTTTCATAAATACTTTCTATCATTGTAGTTTAACATTTACTAAAAGTTACCCTTTCGCATAGTAAATGTCAATAGCTTCTTGAAATTTTATGCCAATATTTCTTTCAAAAATTACTTTAACTGCGAATTTTTAACACCTTAGAAAAGTTCCCATTGTAGGTATTTCAGTCATTCTACCCCTCCCTATCCCCCTCTAATCATTATGCTTGCAGCGGTAAGCCGCCTTAATTTTAAGGTCAAAGTAGTAGGCGTGATAGCTTTACACCAGTCCGAAACAATAATTTTAGGTTTTACACGCAAATTTTTCATCTTTTACTTTACTTTCTTTTGTTACTACCGTAATATTTATGTGTAAATAATTTTATTAAAACACTTAAATATGAAAAATTACAAACGGCAGTATCGCCAACTGAGCGATGAAACAAAAAACAAAATCAGCACCTCGGCAAAGAATAAACCGAAATCTGAAATTCACAAGCAACATTTAAGTCAATCAATGTTACGCTACTGGCAAACCGTGCAAAACAAACCCGATAGCTTATCGATGGATGACTACCTTAATCCAAATAATAATGACGACAACAGATAGCAGCCCGTCATCGTCACTATTAACAAAGCAGGGAAATGCTCACTGTAGTGAACACGGAAGTGAAAATGCATTACCCCCTGCTTCCCCAAAAATAATCAAAGTTAAACCGTTTAAATAATGTTAATAAAATGCGATACTATTAAAATACGCACCAATTATAAATATTTCTTAGAGGAGAAAACTCCTTTCAATATTCAGTATAATCCAGTTAAAAAAGTTGAGAGTGGAAGATATTATCACACAAAGCATAATCCTAATATTCCATATAATGTATATATTGGGATAAATAATATGCATCAATCGCTCGAAATTGAATTTTCATCAAAAATATTACTGGAAAGATATCCAGAACTTATAAGCAAATATACAATTAGACAATGTTTAGAAAATCTTAATAAGTTAGGTATATGTACTATTGATGTTGATGGTGTATTGAAACACGGATGGATAATCAAAGCAGATGTTACCAAAGATGTTGATTTAGAGTTAACAGATGAAGTCCTTAATGCACTTAATCAAAATGCCGGTAATTACAGGCGATTTAAGTGGCAACATTACGACCATAAGGGTATTACTTTTAGAAAAGATGTTGTATATGGTAAGGAGGAAATTGTTATCTACAATAAACTTAAGGAGTTATCCGCTAATAGTTGGCAATTTATTAGTACTTTACCTAATAGACGAGAGATATTAAGATACTTTGATGGTAAAACAAGATTTGAAGTAAAGCTTGATAGCGAAAGAAAAATTTTAGAACACACCGGAGCTAATGGTATTTACGAATTCTTTGATTCCATTGATACAGTTAATAGAGCGCAATTTGATAAAATATTTGATGTGTCAGCCCAACCATTAGACACTTCAAAATGCAGGAATTGGGATGAGTGGGCAATAGCTCATTTATTAGACCATTTTAACTATGACCTAAAACAGATTGACCAAAGTATGCGTACAGATGGAGTGTTTTCCAGTAGAAATGGGCATAGAAATAAGATGAAACTATTTGAAGAAGTCAAATCCAAAGTCTATCGAAAGGAGAATGAGATTATCAGGCAAGTGCGTAGCCTACTATAATCCAAGCATACAATGCCTACAATAATTGCATCAGCTTTTCTATATCCTCTTTCTTGGCAATAAGGTGGGGCTTACCGTTTATATATATACATCCGTGAACATCTGTTGAGGTTTGCTCCATATTACCGTAGATAAGGTATTGTAGTGACACACTAAGTACACCTGCAACCTTTGCCAAGGCTGAGATATTCTTGCTCGCAAATAGTTTCTTAACATTTTGTGGAGCAATGCCAAGCTTTGTTGCAAACTGTACTTTACTCAGACCAGCTGCCACCAGCATCTCGTCCCCGTGTTCTTCCAAATAAGTCTTTTCTAATACACTCATATTATCAAATTTTGCTGTAAAAATACTAAAATATTATACAAATCCATAAAATTCGATAAAAATAATCAAATTTTATTGTTTTATTTATACAAAAGTATTGCATATATAATATATTTGTATTATCTTTGTATCAACGAAAGAGAAATAAATATGGCAAAGACAAGAAAATACAAGGTTGGTTGTAGCGGGTCTGGTTGGGGTTTATGGGAAATCGCAACAGGCAAAAAAGTTAAGGGGTTTGGACAAAGCAGAATAGCAGCCCTTGAGTATTGGTATGAGTTAGAGCGTTGGCGCAAACCAGCTATGTGGTATTAAAAATTGATTGTGTAATAAAAAATCTTACAGACTATGAACGCATTGGTAATTACAAACGGAACAGCAACAAGAATGGCAGTTATTGCTGCTCGTACAGGTAGCGAGTTGATGGCGGGTGCAAAGGCAATGATGATAGAGAGCCTTAAGGCGAAGCTTCGCTCAGGTGTGGCACACTTTATCTTTCAGAAGAAGAATGGGGAGGTGCGTGAGGCATTTGGAACAACCAACGCATCGGTGGCAGCAAAGTACACTAATGGCAATGGTTGTAGCCGTGAGTATTTCAAGACAACAGCTTACTTTGATATTGAGAAAGGTGAGTGGAGGTCATTCCGTTGGGAGAGTATCGTGAAGGTATTTTAAGAATATCCCACCTTGAACAAAAGTGAAATACTTGTGTTAACTAACTGATATTAAGAAACATAAATCAAATTACTCGGTACGAGTGTTTCACTAACCTTAAAATTTGATAAAATGAGCATTAAATATTCAAATACAACAGCAGATTACATCGAGTGGAATACGATGTTAAACCTTGTCCGTAGATTGTATAAAGATAAGAAATACCGCTTATCACTACTGATTGGATGTGGTTGTTTCTTTGGTCTGAGAATTTCAGACCTTAAGACCCTCACATGGAATCAACTATTAAGTGGGGCTAAATTTTCACTCATTGAGAAAAAGACAGGCAAACGGAGAGAGGTTAAAATTAACGAATCATTCCAACACCACATCCGAGATTGTTATAAGGCATTGAATGTTGAGGATATGACCGAGCATTGTTTTCTTAACAATCGTGGTGAGGTGATTTCAACCCAAATGATTAACCGCCACCTAAAGACCATAAAAGCGAAGTATGGCGTTAAAGTGGAGCACCTAAGCAGCCACAGCTTCCGCAAAACCTTTGGTCGTAAAGTGGTGGAATCAGCAGGGGAGCAATCGGAAATGGCACTTATCAAACTGAGTGAGATTTTCAACCACGCATCACCAATGATTACCCGTAGATACTTAGGATTACGAGCTGAGGAGTTAGAGGAGGTGTATAATGTTTTGGAGTTTTAATCACGAATAGAAAAAATCACTATCTTTGTGGTGCTAAACTAACATGAAACAACTATGCAATCATCAGGACCAGAAAATATGCTCACAAGGCTGCCTCTTATTGAAGAATTTATAAGTTTGGGATGGGATAGAGACCAAATTTTGGATTCACCTGAATGGAAAGTTCCCAAAACTCCAAGTGAGGCGTCAAAAAGAGAAAAAGGAGCAAGCTTTGCTGGTTATCCAGTTGATTTAGCTATTTTTGACTCTCCGCAAAATGTTGGCGATTATAGACATATTGACATAATCGTAGAAACCAAGAAACCAAACTCAAAGGAGGGTATAAATCAACTTATTATTTATTTAGGCTTAGAGCCTCTTGCAAAATTAGGCATCTGGACCAATGGTTCTAGGGTGGCTACGGTTCATCGTACAATTAATGGAACTTTTAAGATTGAAGAATATGGTCGCATCCCATATTTCGGAGAATCGCTAATAGAGAATGCTGAAAAACCTTTAACATGGAATGACCTCAAGGCTGATATTACCACCGATAAATTGCGTTCCATTTTCGATAATCTTCTATGTGCTATTGTATCTCAAGATACTCAAAGTACTAGACCAGAGGAAAGATTAAATAGTTTATGTAATGTGCTTCTAGCTAAAATCGAAAGCGATAAGATAGCTAAAATTTCTCCTAATGCACCTGTTTGTTTTCAGTTAGGTATGTCAACAGAGCAGACTGCCGAAAAGATTAGGAAGTTGTTTCGAGATATGCTGCTCTCTAATGGCGATTTGTTTGCTAATAGTAATGAATCTATTTGCTTTAATGATTCAACGATAGAAAAATGCGTATTTGAGTTAGCGCAATATAGGATTTTCGGATTGCCTAGTGAAACGGTGTCTATGGCATTTCAAGTTTTTAGACATGACACCCTCAAAGCTGACGATGGACAATATTTTACACCTCCTCCAGTAATAAAAATGCAGCTAAGCTGCTTGAAATTTCTCCAAGAGATAAAGTTTTGGACCCTGCATGTGGTACTGGCGGATTCCTTGTGCAATCATATTTAGCGTTAAGGCAAAGATTCCCATTGATGGATGATGGAGATGCTAAAGGGTGGGCACAAAGACATTTGTACGGAGTTGATAAAGATAAAATATCTGTTAAGTTATCTAAAGCTGTAATGTTGGCAATGGGTGATGGCTCTACAAATACATATCATGGTGATTCAATTCGTTCATTTTTATGGGCACAGGAATACCCACTGTTAAACTTAAATTTGAAAGATGGACTTTTCAACTGCATTTTAACCAATCCTCCTTTTGGAAAAAACCTTAAGATTAGTGCAAGAGATGGTCAGTTGTTAAAGCTTGACATTAGCCATAGTGATTCAAAAGGAAAACTGGTTTTAGATAAGGAGGTATATACTAGTAGAGAAATAGGAATTGCATTTATCGAAAAATGTTATCACTTACTTGACAATAATGGTAAATTAGGAATATTGTTGCCAGAAACATATTTTTTCTCCACATCCTATGTGTGGTTGCAGAATTGGATTTATGAGCATTTTACTCTTAGGGGAATTGTAAATATACCAATGGAGGCTTTTCAGGGTTTTTGTAGAGCTAAGACCAATTTGTATATTTTTGAAAAAGGCAAACAAAAGAAAAACTCAAGCCTATCTTGGGTGAGAAATGGCAAGATATTGGTAATCAATAGTCTAACCTGCGGAATCAATAAAGACGGAGATGAATTATATGTAGTTAATAAGGATACTGGCGAGAGAGATTACTCAAAACTTGACGACCAACTATCTTTTGATTGCGACAGCCTACTGAGTGGCATCCCATCAAGCCGATGTTTTTATATTGACTATGAACGTGTTGTGAGTTCAATGATAGGCGTTCCTAAATATTATGATATTAAATACGATAATGAAATAGACTTATTTTGTTCTAAACATGGGTTTAATAAAATGAGTTTGGGTGAGCTTGTAAGAGATGGTTTTATTTCTATTACGCACGGGCATGGAAGTCCTAGTCCAGACCAACGAGTTGGAGATGTTCCATACATCAAAGTGTCAGATTTGCGAGCATCACAAGTAAACATTAACCCTACCAATATGATTCCGTTAGAATTAGCAAAGAAATATTGGAAGGGAGATAAATCTAATCTTCAAGAGTATGATTTACTCTCGCCAGAAAGAGCCTCAAAAAATATTGGTGAATTTTGTGTTCTTCAAAACGGACAAGAAAATATTGTATTGACAAAAGAGATTCTAGTAGTAAGAGGGACAACCAAATTATTAGACCAGTTTTATCTTATGTGGGCACTATCACTACCCATCGTGAAACGGCAATGGGATAGAATTGTTTTTATGCAGACCAATCGAGAGGATGTTGGCGATAGATATTTAGAGATAGAAATACCTATTCCTATTAGTGAAGAGCAAGCTTTAGCAGTATCTAAACCTTATAGAGATTTTTATACAAAGCTAAAAGCCCTTAAAAGAGAATTTAAAGATTCTTTAGAAAGGATTGCGAGCGAGAAACTATAATAAAACCATCCTCAATGTTTCACTTATACTGCTCGTGAAACACAAAAAAAGCACCCGTTGAGGTGCTTTTCATTTTTAGTCGAGCATTGCAATAGCTTCATTTTGTTGCTGTGATTTTTGGCGATTATGATAACGATGGAACGCCTTACTGCCAGCAATATGTCCAGACATAGTTCCAGTTATATTGTCTGGGACTCCATTCCCAACCATCGTATCTACGAAGTTACTTCTGGCGAATTTACTTATTGCAATGTCATACAATGGCTTTATCTCCATCTGGTTATAGGAATTGTAGGTTACTACCTTCCTATCAAGTCCCGCCTCCTTAAACATTCGTTTTAGCTGTCTATTATATGTTTGAGAGTGCTTCGGGAAGTGGAATAGTGGTGTCTTGGGGAGTGCATCTTCAATGTGATACTTGTTCAACACATTAATTGCATTTGGAGTTAGAGGGATGCGACAAATGATGCTGGTTGACCTAACAGTCTTATCTGGGCAATAATATATACACATCTGCCCATCCTCCTCCACAAGGTTTTCGTATCTAAGCCGAAAATAATCTGAAATACGACAACCAATCGAACATTGGAAGTAGAACAAATCTCTTGTGTATTCCAAGTCTGCATCATCGAACACAGTATTCCACAACTTTCTTTTCTCCTCTTGGGTAATGATTATTGGGTCGCCATAATGGGCTGGTGGTGCAGTATAATCACCGATATTCCCGAAATCTGTAATGCCATAGTGTTTGCGACACCACTTAAGGAACTGTTTAATACAAATCATAATCTTTGATACGGTGGTCTGCCTCTTCTTTCTTGCACGATGGCGAGGATGTAGTGTCGTGTCGTTCTGCCCTTCGTCTTGGTCGAGGAACACATTAAAGTCTGTTAATAACTTCGCATTGCAATCGGCAAATGTAATTTCCTTGCCTCTTTGCTTCTCAAATCTACGAAGGTGATTTATCGTGTTTATGCGAGTCTTGTTTCTGCCGTTGGTAACAGATGTATCTATGCAAAACATCTCTGCCAATACCCAGAACTGGTTTTTCTCCTCTTCCTTCACCTCAGGCTCTGGCGATTCAATAATTCCTGAGTCTGCAGCAACAACCTCAACTTCCTTACACTTATTTCTTGCGGTTTTACCTAAAGCCCCGTTGAGAGCTTCGACAATGATTTCCTTTGTCATCTCTTCGTGTTGGGCTGATAGTGTTAGCAATGTTGCAGATATTACATTCAATGCCCTATTAACATCTGAGTAAGGAACTACACGAGCACCCTTCTTAGCATAACACCCTTTACGCACCATAGGTGTGTTTACCATCATCTGCGATAGTAT
Source organism: Alistipes sp. (assembly GCA_045603645.1). Taxonomy (GTDB): domain Bacteria; phylum Bacteroidota; class Bacteroidia; order Bacteroidales; family Rikenellaceae; genus Alistipes. The sequence goes on from JAZUMN010000093.1 coordinate 16,828, forward strand.
TAAACCACACACTCTCTTGTGCAGAGAAGCCAGTGTAGTAGTTTATTCTTTTCTTATTTATAGTAATGATTGCGCTGATTTGATAGTAAGGCTCTGCGCTCATATCTGCCTTTTTTGAGATGTAAACATTCTTCTTAACATCGAGCTTAAATCTAAGATTGTACTTCATTAATAATAAACATTTATTAAGAGTATACCAGATTTGTTCAAGAAGTCAAGAGGTGAGCGTAAAAAAATGAAAAAAAATTTACGCCCCTTTTTACGCCCCATTAAACAAGGTTAAATAGGGTCTAATGAGGTTGTCGTATACTATCATATCCACACTATGATGCGAGAAACGGTTAGATGAGGTCAAATGAAGCGAAAACCATCCTTCGCTTCGGACCTCAGTATTTTTTAGTAAACCTCTGTAAATTAATAATTTGCAGAGGCTTTTCATTTATTACACCCTGGTCTGCACACACTTTTTGGGCTTATTGGTCAAAATAGTAGATAAAATTACCGAAGATTTCGGGCAAGAGTGACGCAGAAATCACTTTTATTATCTCCACTTACGGAAAAATTGCATAGCAAGAGGGATTTCAAGGCATACGAAACCCGAGAAACCGGAGCATACCAAGCGTATGTGAGCCCCACCAATGTGTGACACCAAGATCGCCTTGTTATGCGGTCTTTTTAGAATTGGAAGTAGATAAACGGCTGTATATCACTTGACTTAACCTGCATTACGCACCAGGCCGTGATGACAAGCAGAGCCACTTGCCACCAAAAGCCTGCGGAGCCTACCTTACGCATCATATCTTCGTCTATCTTTTGTGGTATGAAGTGCATAAAATAGCCCAGGACAATAAGCCCGACGACAAACTTATAACCCTCGACAACCTGCGGTATGATGGCGGCGTAGAAGTTGTGGAATATCTGGTAGAGCATAATCTGCACCGTCGGCATATCCTCGGCGCGGAACAGAAGCCATCCCAGGCAGACGATGTGGAAGGTGAGTATCACACCCAAAAGGCGTGAGAGTGGGTTCATATCCTCGCCCTTGGCCTTTGCCCACGGAATTATAGCCATCCACATCTTATGCAGAGCCAGAGCCACGCCGTGCAGCGCACCCCACAGCACAAATCTGATGGCTGCGCCGTGCCACAAGCCGCCCAGCACCATCGTAAGCAGCAGGTTAAGGTAGGTGCGCACCTTGCCCTTGCGGTTGCCACCAAGCGATATGTAGAGGTAGTCGCGCAACCAGCTCGACAGCGATATGTGCCAGCGCCGCCAGAACTCGGTGATGGTAGCCGACTTATAGGGTGCATCGAAGTTCTTGGGGAAGCGGAAGCCCAGCAGCAGGGCTATGCCTATGGCCATATCGGAGTAGCCCGAGAAGTCGCAATATATCTGCAAGGCGTAGCCGTATATTCCCAGCAGGCACTCGAAGCCCGAGTATAGAGCAGGCTCGTCGAAGACCCTATCGACAAAGTTGAGCGATATGTAGTCCGAGATTATAGCCTTCTTCACAAGGCCTATGATTATCAGCCCGATAGCCATTCCGAACATACGCTCGCTGACCTCCGCGGGCTTGCGTATCTGCGGTATGAAATCCTTGGCACGCACGATAGGTCCTGCCACCAGCTGCGGGAAGAACGACAGGTAGAAGAGGTAGTCGATAAAGTGGTTCAGGGGCTTTATCTCGCCTCGATAGACATCTATGGTGTAACTCATAGACTGAAAGACGAAGAAGGATATGCCCACGGGCAGAAATATATTCTGAAAATCGAGGAATCCCGACCCGACAAGGCTGTTGGCTATCTCGACAAAGAAGTTGGTGTATTTGAAGTAGCCCAGCATACCGAGGTTTATCACCACCGACGCCGCCACACAGCGTCTCTTCGCCTTTTTGCTGGTGGCTCGGGCTATGGCGTGAGCTATCGTGTAGTCGCTTATGGCGGCAAATAACAGCAGCAGAAAGTATATGCCGCTCGACTTGTAGTAGAAGAAGAGCGAGAAGGCTATGACGTAGAGTATGCGCAGCGTAGGGGTGCGCCTGAGCAGCATATATATAGAGAGGAAGCCGACAAATAAAAACAGAAAAAGCCCGCTGTTGAATATCAGCGGAGCCGAACTGTCGTAGTGCAACAACGCCTCGGCGCGTGCAAGTATGTCAGCCATCTGTTGATTCATCTTTTCGGTCTATATCTCTTCGGGGACAACCGCCTGCGTGGCTATCTTCTCGACCCTGAGTCTATTTACAGCCTCCATCTGCAAGGGCTTGTTAAGTACAGGCGTACTCTTTTCGATGCGCTCACGCTGCGCGGCAGAGTATTGCTGCACGCCACTCAGCAGGGCATAATATAGCTCACGCGCTATGCGCGCTCCACCAGCATAGTTTATGTGTGTGTAGTCCTTGCCCGCCCAGCCATTTGCCACGAAGGTGGTCATACCTCCCAGGTGCTGCATGGCGGCGTAGGTATCCCAAAAGGCTGCTCCGCAACGCTCGGTGGCTGTGCGCTGCCAGCGTGTAAGGTCCTTTGCCGAGGCCATAGGTGTTATGCCGTTTTCATCCCTCTGCGAGCGGTCGCTCACACCCATAACCAGCACCGCCGCCGTGGGGAAGCAACTCCTGACATAGCGAATCATCTTCTCCACCTGCTGTGCGTAGAGCGAGTAGTTGGTGCGGTCGGCCTGCATTATGTTAAGCCCGTATTGCAGAATGACAAGGTCATAGCCTCGCATATTGTTTATCTGCGCATTTACCGAGGCATTGCTCCAAAACATCGCCTGGCCGTTGTTGCTGCGCACCGAGAGGTTGTCCACCGCCACACCCTTCACATCGTCGAACTCGGCACCCAGCCCCGTGAAGCCTGCGGCACCTGCGACGACCTTCATTTCAAGAGAGCGTATGCTGTCACTCTGGATGACTATCTGACGCACCTGCTCGCCCGCCTCAAATGTAAATGTGCGCTCCTCCTCTTCGCCCAGGCGCACGCTCACGGCAGCATCCTCGCGGCAGATGAAGAGCAGGCGGGCACGGCGGCACTCGTCACTGTGACGGCGCTTGCCGGTCATCGTCCAGCGTGTCGTGGCTCCCTGAGAGGCCTTTGCCACCCATCCCGACACGAAGAAGTCGGTGGAGTATGGCGCAGGCGTTGTCTTGCGCTGCATAATGTTGTATGGGGTCCACCCCTTGGATGTAGTCTTGATTGTCTGGCGGAAGCCCGTAAAGGGCGATGCTATGGGGGCGTAGCCTACGCCACCACCCGAGAAGGTATCCTGCAAGAGTTCACGCAGGTCGGCGGTGAGGATGTCACCCTCGACAAAGGAGTCACCCATAAACGCTACACGCACCTGTCCCTTGCCCGACAGCAACTTCTCGTAAAGGCGCTGCAAGGGGGGCTGCTCTGCCGCGGAGAACTCCTCGATAGGGGTTATCTGCCCCTTAGCGGGGAGTATAGAGGAGAAGTCCGTCTCGGGAAGAGATTCAAACGCAGGGCTGTCGGCAACAATCTCATCGCCTCCCGAGGGCTGCTCGTCGAAGATGCCCTCCCACGATGCCGAGGTAGCCTCACCCGTAGGTGATGCGCTCTGCGTAGTCTGCTCCACCTGCCGGGCTACAAGTGCCAAGTCGACCTCAAACTCCTTGACATCTATCTCAGGCTGAGGCTCCACAGCCTTTGCCGAGGAGTTGCTCTCTGAGGGCAGGAGGTCGGAAATCACACTTGCACGGCGCAACGATATGTTACCCGCCTCGATGGGAGGCACGAAGCTCACGGCGACCAACACCAGAAGCGTTGTCGTGATAAGCATCCAGCCACGCAGTGCGAAATCCTTTCTTGGTTTGTTCATTCCTAATCGTTTCTGCGAGATACCATTGCCACATAGTAGAGTACCGTAGCTATGGCACTCAGGGCTGCTACAAGGTATGTGCGTGCTGCCCAGCGCAGCGACTCCTGTGCCTGCTGCAACTGCACACCCTGCAACGTGCGGCTCGACTCCAACCACTCCAAGGCGCGCTCCGAGGCGTTATACTCAACGGGCAGCGTGACAATAGAAAACACCGCCGACATGGCAATCATTGCAATACCTATCCAGCACACCGTAGTACCCAGCCCCGCAGCCATCATCGCTATGCCTGCTATGATGACCCAGGTGGCCATATGTGATGAAAAATTGACCACAGGCACCAGCGCCGAGCGCATAACCAGAGGGGCATAGCCCTGCGCATGCTGTATGGCGTGACCGCACTCGTGACACGCCACCGCCGCAGCTGCAATGCTGCGCGAAGAGTATACGCTGTCGCTGAGGTTTACGGTCATCGTCGAGGGGTTGAAGTGGTCGGTGAGCTGCCCCGCCACGTGGGTAATCTTCACGTTGTGCACGTTGTTGTCGCGCAACATCCTGGCAGCCACCTCGGCACCCGTAAGCATACCTGGGAAGGGCACTTGTGAATACTTTGCAAAGACTGCTTGCAGGCGTGCCTGCACTATCCATCCCAAGATACCTATTATACCCATTAACAGCAGCGAGCCGCCTTGTGATATTCCCATTGAGCCCGATTGCACTCCGTAGTCCTGGGCTGCGTACAATAACTCCAACATAATCTTTCGTTTTAATAATTAAACAAGCATTTGGCTTTGCCAAACATCATAAGCATAACGCTTGCCAGCCTTGTGAAGTATGCCTCAAAGGCATTATTTGCCATAAAAGGCGTGCTTCACACCATCAATTATGCAAAAGTACGAAAATTTTGCGTAACTTTGTACTGATTTTTATTAAAATAACATCTTGTGCAGAGGTTATCCTCTGCCAAGGAGTGCCGAGCAGGCAGGCCGAGGATGTTAAGTGTCATAGTTGCAGCAGGATAGAGGATGATGAGTCTGGAATATATGCTTGCCCGCAGAATGGAGCAGGGCAGTGGCGTGGAGCGTGGCGTGGTTATGATGCGCATCGCAGCCATCACCGTAGCATTGGCTGTGGCGACGATGATTATCACGCTGTCGGTCTTTGTCGGCTTCCGCGAGGAGATAACGAGCGACTTTCGGGGCTTCGCTGCCGATGTTGCCGTTATAGATGTTGCAGGCTTTGGCCGCAGCGAGGCGCAGGCAATGGAGGCTGACAGGGAGTTTGAGGCGCAGGTGAGGGCTCTTGCCGAGGTGCGCTCGATGGGGGCATACGCCACCGTGGGGTGTATGGTTAAGAGCGGCGACAATGTCGTGGGGCTGCAACTCAAAGGTGTGGATAAGGACTACCCCTTGGAGTGGTGGCAGGCGAAGATTGTGGAGGGCTCCGTGCCCGATATAAAGGCCTCTGCGCGCTCGAAGCAACTGCTCCTCTCGCGTGCCACGGCACGCAGCCTGGCGGTGGAGGTAGGCGACAAGATTGAGATTTTATACATCGATGAGCAGACGAAGCCTCGCCGTGACAGTTTCCGTGTGGCGGGTATCTTCTCGACAGGCTTGGAGGAGATGGACAGGTCGTTGGCGCTGGCAGATGTGCGTGACGTGAGGCGTCTGGCAGGCTGGGGCAACAACCAGGTTACGGGCTACGACATAATGCTGCAAAGCCCCGAGCAGGCGGGCGATGTAGCTACACGCATAGACCAGATAATAGAGACCCTGCCCGACCACAGCGGTGTGGTGTCGGCATTGGCTGCAACGACGCAGATGCGTAACCCCGTGGTCTTTGACTGGCTCAAAGCCCACACCGTAATAGCGCAGACCATCATAATAATAATGATGGTTGTGCTGCTCTTCAATATGGCTGCGGCGATGCTTATTATGGTCTTTGAGCGGATAGGCACGATAGGGGTGTTGAAGGCTCAGGGTATGCGCAACAGCGCCATACGCAAGGTGTTCCTCTACCGTGCAGCACTGCTCTTTATGAAGGGTGCCGTGTGGGGCAATATCATAGGTCTGGCGGTTGTCGCCGTGCAGGCTCTGTGGCATCCCATAAAGCTCGACCCCGACGGCTATATGCTCACTCAGCTGCCTGTGAGGTGGGAGTTGTGGTGGTGGGCTGTGCTTAATGTTGCGACCCTGCTGGCTACGGTTTTGGTTATGGTGCTGCCCTCGGCTATGGTTGCCCGCCTGAGACCCGAGCAGTCGCTGAAATATAAGTTGTAAATCTGTTAAAGATGAAACCATATAATACTGGCAAAAGCAAAAAGGAGGAGGTGAGGGATATGTTCGACAACATAGCCCCCACTTACGACAGGCTGAATCACATCCTCTCGTTCTCGATTGATAAGCTGTGGCGCAGACGTGTGGTGCGCATCGTACGCCGTCTCAAACCACAGCGCATTATGGATCTCGCAACGGGCACGGGCGACCTGGCTATCAAGATGGCGCAGCGCATACCCAAGGCTCGCATTATGGGTGTCGATTTGTCGGAGAATATGCTCGCTGTGGCGGCCGAGAAGGTGCGCCGCCTGGGGCTGGATGACCACATAGTGCTCTATCAGGGTGATGCCGAGGAGCTGGATGTTGCCGATGGTGTTATCGACGTTGTGACGGTAGCCTTTGGTGTGCGTAACTTCGGCAATGTGGAGAGGGGCCTGAGTGAGATATGGCGCACACTGCGCAGTGGAGGACACATAGTGATTTTGGAGTTCTCGACACCACGCAATATCTTTGTGCGCAAGTTATACAAATTCTACTCCAACCACATAATGAAGCCCGTAGGAGGTATGGTGTCGAAGGATAAGAGGGCGTATGACTATCTGCCCGACTCCATTGTGGAGTTTTCATCGCCCGACGAGGTTATGGCTCTTATGGAGCGCGTAGGTTTCAGGGAGTGTCGCCGCCGCAGCCAGAGCTTCGGCATAGCGCAGATTTACATCGCTCAGAAGCCATGAAAAGACTCCTTGCGATAGCCCTATGTCTGCTCACAGCCTGCACAGTCACCCCATCGAAGATTGCAGTCGAGGGTGTTGAGGTTTTGAGTGTTCAGGGCGAAGAGTACCCCTCGTCGGCAGTGCTGCGCGTGGATGTTGATAACCACGCGGGAGTCTTTACCCTCAGGCAGTGCCGCCTGCGCCTGGGCATAGAGCAACGCAGACAGGTGGTCGTAACGCTTGCCGAGAGTGTGAGGGTCGGACGCGGGAAGCAGAGCGTGACGCTGCCCATAAAGATAAACGTGGTGCGTAACTCGCTGACGATGCGACTGCGTGAGATGCTTGCACGTCGTGACGCCTCGCAGGTTGAGGTGGATGGCGAGTACCGTCTGCGCCGAGGATTGCTCTGCCGCCGTGGGCAGATAGCTCCAAGGCACCTCAGCGAGCTGCTCTCGAAGGAGAATGTGGAGCAGCTGTGGAAGATTATTGAAGAGAATAAAGAGTAATGATATGAAGAAGTTTATTTTAACCCTTGTTTTTGTTGCCGCCTGCGCAGGCATTTCGGCACAGAACATCTCCACCACAAAGGGTCGCCTGGCTACGGGCGCAAGCAGCATAACTGTAAGCGAGCAGGGCGATGTGGCACAGACGGTGCAGATTGTCGAGTCGCGTCCCAAGCGCACCAAGGTAAATGGTTACACCATCCTTATTCTCTCGGATAACAGCCAGACGGCACGCGAGAATGCCAACAAGGCGAAGCAGACCTTCGAGGAGACCTTCCCCGACACCAAGGTTGAGATGTACTACGAGAGTCCCTCGTTCTATGTCGCTGCGGGCAGATACCTTACAAAGGAGGAGGCTATAATCGAGTTGTGGCGTTTCCGCTCGGTATTCCCCAAGGCTATCACGCAGAGCCGCGAGGTGGACATCTCGGAGTTTGTCATCCGTCCCGAGTTGGAGGTTATAGAGCCAGAGTTGGAGGATGACGAGATTGACACCGAAACGGAGGCTGAGGTTAAAATCGAAAGTAATATTTAAGCTATGGATTATATTCTGTTAATAATAGGATTGGCGCTCATCACCATCTGCGCTGACATGCTTACACGAGGCTGTGTGGGTATGGCAGCACGTTTCCGCGTGCCCGAGTTTATCATCGGACTGACAGTTATGGCTGTGGGTACATCTATGCCCGAGCTCACCGTGAGTTTTATGTCGGCACTCAAAGGCAGTTCGTCGATGGCCATTGGCAACGTCACGGGCTCAAATATGTTCAACACTCTTGTTATCCTCGGCATTTGTGCTATGCTGCGCCCTGTCGAGATATCGAAGGAGAATGTGCGCCGCGACATACCCATCTGCATAGGTGTATCGCTGCTGTTGTGGATAGCTACCGCCGACCGTCTGTTCGGCACATCGGCGGTGGATACGATAAACCGTGTGGAGGGCATTATCTTTTTGCTGCTGTATGTGGCTACGATACTCTACTCGATACGTTCTGCCCGCAAGAAGGGCGCCGTGGAGGCCGATGACAACACCCCCAGGACGGGCTGGGCGAAGATTCTGTTCTTTATCGTTGTGGGTTTGGCGGGCCTTATCTATGGTGGTAATATGTGTCTGGATGCAGCTACGAACATTGCCCGTGCCTGGGGCGTGAGCGAATCCATCATCGCCATAACAATCGTGGCGGCAGGCACCTCGCTGCCCGAGTTAGCTTCGAGCATATCGGCCATTGCAAGTGGCAAGGCTGCGCTGGCAATGGGTAACATCCTTGGCTCAAATGTGGCAAACATCTTGCTTATATTGGGTGCAAGTGCCTCGGTTAAACCCCTTACGATGGGCGATATCACACAATTAGACCTTGGTATGGTCGTGGGCTCGGCGGTGATTCTCCTGCTTTCGGCTCTGCTTATGGGCAAGCGCCGCATAACACGCTTCGAGGGCGTGCTGTTCTTTGCCACCTATGTAGCCTATGTTGTTGTTTTGATGAAGTAACAAGATGAACTACACTTTCGACCATAGCCTTTTTCTGTGGCTCAACTTCGATGGTGGCGGGTTTCTCGACTCGCTGATGATGGCTGCGTCAAACCCCTTGGCGTGGTCGTGGCTCTACCTTGTTGTGCTGTATATGGTGTGGCGAAAGGGGGGCTGGCGTGAGCTGCTGCTCTTTATAGTGATGGTGGGCATTGCTCTGGCTCTGTCGGATATGATTGCCGGAGTGTTCAAGCACGTCGGGCTGCTGAAAAACCTGTGGCCTGCGTTTCCTGCGCGCCTGCGACCTATGCATACGCCCGAGTTGCAGGGTATGATGCACGTCATCACTTCGGGAGGGCTGTATGGCACAGTCTCGGCACACGCCGCCACGACGATTGCGATAGCAGTGCTGGCCTCGGTATTTGTCAGACGGTGGTGGATGTGGTGCACTATGGCGGCAATGACCATAATAATCTGTTATTCAAGAATATACCTCGCTTTTCATTTTCCCTTCGACATCCTGCTTGGTCTGTGTACGGGCGTTGGCTCGGTGGCGCTGGCCTGGGGTCTTGTGCAGGGTGCAAAGGGAATTTTTTGCAGAATAAAACACAGTTGTAACAACTAACTATAAAGACTATGGCTACCATAAGACTTACCAAGGAGTTCAGCTTCGAGGCTGCTCATTCGCTTGAAGGCTATGACGGTGCGTGCCGCGAGATTCACGGGCACTCGTATCGTCTCTTTGTCACCATCAAGGGCGAGCCCTCGGCAGATGCCTACGACCCCAAGCAGGGTATGGTTATGGACTTCGGACTGCTGAAACGCATCGTGGGCGAGCAGATTATATTACGCCTCGACCACTCGTTCATTATGCGTCGCACGGAGCAGGGTATGCAGCTACGCGAGACATTGGGGGAGTATTACAACAATATCGTAATGGTTGATTATCAGCCTACTTGCGAGAATATGCTTGCCGACTTTGCCGAGCGTCTGCTGGAAGCGTTGCCCGACGAGGTGGAGCTCTACTCGCTGCGTCTGCACGAAACAGCCACATCGTTTGCCGAGTGGTATGCCGAGGATAATCTCTGACGCGGAATGACGTTAAATTTATGTTAAGAAACGCCTCAGCGTATTGAAATATAGACCATATTGAGTAACTTTGAAGAACTAAATCCGACCTTTTGCGAAAGATTACGTTTTTCGAGGTCGCAAAGAAATGGTTTATGAGTGAATTTTACACTGTTGTATTGGCCGTGCTCGCCGTTCTGTCGATATCGGGGCTCTATGTCGGCGTGACAAATGACGCCGTGAACTTCCTTAACGCTGCAATTGGTTCCAAGGTAGCTAAGATGCGCACCATATTGGCGGTGGCCTCTGTCGGCATCATCATCGGCGTACTCACATCGAGCGGTATGATGGAAGTTGCGCGCAGCGGTATGTTTAACCCCGGGTTCTTCACCTTCCACGAGATTATGATGCTCTACGTTAGTGTGATGTTTGCCAATGTCATCCTGCTCGACATATACAACTCGCTGGGTCTGCCCACCTCTACAACCGTAGCTTTGATTTTCAGCTTGCTTGGTGCAGCTATATCGGTGTCGCTCTACAAGATTAGTGGCGACCCTACGCTCTCTATCGCAAGCCTGGGCGGCTTCATAAACACCACACGCGCTATGGGTGTTATCTCGGCCATCCTGCTCTCGGTAATCATCGCCTTTGTATTTGGTACGATTATTATGTGGGTGTCACGCCTGCTCTTCTCCTTCCGCTACTTCTCTATATTCAGGAAGCTGGGTGCCGTGTGGTGCGGAGCATCCTTCACCGCCATCGCCTACTTTGCCGTGTTCAAGGCATTGAAGGGTGTGCTGGCAGGTACGGCTATGTATAATTGGATTAGCGATAACCTGCTTCTGGCGCTTATCCTGTGCTGGATATTCTGCTCTGTTGTGCTGGCATTCATGCAGCTGTTCAGAATCAACATCCTGCGTATAAATATCCTCTCGGGTACGTTTGCCCTGGCTCTCGCCTTTGCGGGTAACGACCTTGTGAACTTTATCGGCGTGCCCATCGCGGGTCTTGACGCCTACAATATCGCCAGGGAGGCGGGCTCGACAACCATACTTATGGAGGGCCTGAATGAGAACCTGCCTGCACAGTTTGTGTGGATGCTGCTTTCGGGTGTTGTGATGGTGCTCACGCTGTGGACCTCGACAAAGTCTATGAATGTGTCGCAGACCGAGATTTCACTTGCCGGTCAGGGTGACGATATGGTTGCGGGCGAGCATGACTCCAACGTCTTCTCGCGCTCTATCGTGCGTGCGTCGCTGGGCATATCAAACTTCCTGGACCGTGTGGTGCCTGCGTCAATCAAGAGGGCTGTAAACAAGCGCTTCGAGTATGAGGACGTAGAGAAGAACGGTGCCCCCTACGATAAGATTCGTGCCGTGGTGAACCTCACAACGGCCGCTCTGCTTATCTCGGTGGGTACGTCGCTCAAACTGCCTCTCTCAACAACCTATGTATGCTTTATGGTGGCTATGGGTTCATCACTTGCCGACAGGGCGTGGGGACGAGAGTCTGCCGTGCACCGCATCACGGGCGTTATGACCGTGGTTATGGGCTGGTTCGTGACGGGTATCGGAGCCTTTATCATCGCAATCTTTGTAGGCTTGCTGCTCATCTGGGGCGGAATGCCCGCCTTTGTGGTTGTCACCCTGGCGTGCGCCTATATGCTTATAAAGAGCAACTTCAAATCATCAAAGGAGAAGGACTCTATGCCCGAGTCGGCAACGGCTAACGACACGGTAGACAATGTGTTGGAGGAGGTCTGCCGTATGATGAAGGTCACAACCAAGATTTACGACCGCACGCTGGTTGCCGTGTTTAAGGAGGACCGCCGTGCACTGAAAGAGCTGGTCAAGGAGTCTGACGACATCTACAACCAGTGCCACAAGATTAAGTATAGTCTTATGCCTGCCCTGCGCAAGATGAAGGGCTCGGGCTTGGAGCTCTCACTCTACTATATTCAGGTGGTGGACTACCTCAATGAGATGTCTAAGTCGCTTGTGCACATCACCCGCCCTGCCTTCGACCACATTGACAACAACCACAAGGGTATGTCGGAGCAGCAGACCGAGGACTTGAAGCATATCAACGACGACGTAGCTGAGATTTACGGCAGCATAAACCGTATGATTAACGCCAACGACTTTGGCGAGATTGACACCGTGCTGACGATGCGTGACGAGCTCTTCGAGCGCATAGCCATCACCATCAAGTCGGAGTTGAAGCGTATAAATGCCGGCGAGGGCAACACCACGGCGAGTATGTTCTACCTCACGGTGCTGAGTGAGACCAAGGCTATGGTGCTCCAAGCGCGTAACCTGCTCAAAGCACAGCGTTACTTCCTCGAACATGCCGGAGTGCATAAGAGCTGGGCAGCGATGAATCGCTCGAAGATGTAAGTAGGGAATCTGCCTAACAAGGCTCTTTTGGCATCTGCCTTGTCTGGAAGATGCTCATTTACGCCAAGTAAACTCCGCTTTTTCATCCTGCGAGCAGCTTCAAAACAGCTCTTGTTATACAAATTCAAGAAAAAGAGGTTGTCCTTCAAAAACTTGGACAACCTCACCTAATTTATATATGGGCTAAATTAAAAACCCTTGCCGATAGCGAGGAAGTCCTCAGCCTTCAAGGCTGCACCACCAATCAAACCGCCGTCAACATCCTCCTTAGCGAAGATCTCGGCTGCATTTGAAGGCTTGCAAGAGCCACCATAGAGGATAGGGCACTCGGCTGCGGCTGCGCCGAACTTAGATGCCAGCACCTCACGGATGTAGGCGTGAATCTCCTGTGCGTGCTCAGCTGTGGCTGTTTCACCTGTGCCGATAGCCCAAACAGGCTCGTAAGCGATTACCAAATCCTTGAACT
>JAZUMN010000094.1:0-2423 GCA_045603645.1 Alistipes sp.
AGACCCTTGCCACGCTCGCTAAGGTCATAGACATACATGCAGTGGCCATAGCCATACTTCAAGCCACCACCAAATGAGCCACCATCAATCTTCTCGGCGAGCTTCTCATCGCCCATCTCCTTGGCAGTAGCAACAGCCAACTTACGGTAGGTCTCGATAGGATCTACGCTGTAACCTGCATCCGTAGCACGGGTGACGGTAACATACATCTTTGAAGCCTTAGCACCATTGCCCGGCTTCTCCAACTCGAGCAACAACTGATGTACAGGGAACTCATAGCCCGGGCGTGATGGCGTGCCATCCTGATTAGGTGCAATAGGCAGAATGCGTAGGCGGTAAATGCCAAACTTGTCCATACGGAAGAACTCCGTGCGGGCAAAGCTCCGATTCTCCTCTTGTGCGCGTAGTTGCGCATCTTCATACGACTCCTGACTCTTCAGGAACATCTCCTCAATGGACATCGATTCCATGCCATTGTTTTTTTCCAAATCTTCTTGCATCTGAAAACTGTTTTATGGATTAAAAAATGCCCGAAGACGATGCACCTTACGGCACACCGTGAATCTGGAAACAGACGGACGGGTTCGGTTGCACCATCCGTTATCAACTGAAAAAATTGGGAGAAATGTCTCGCTAACCGTATCCCTAATGTGAGCGGATACTCATTTGACAAATAGAAGGACCTTGAGCGGTCGGAGTACAAAGGTATGTATAATTTACTGAACGACAATAGTTTTATATGAATGTTTTACATATCATTGTCAGTCAATACCTTGCGTTCTGGTTTTAATGATATTATTAACTTCTTCAAGTGTCATATCCTCATCAATAGCTTGTTTCTGGATACGACGCTTCAGGGTCATATGATTCTTGCGGATATACTCCTGAGTCTTATGCCGCTGGACACTATCGTAATATTTTTGACGCTTCGGGGTCATTACCTTGCCACGCAGGCAGTAACACCCCTTCTCCTTGTACTCATTGAGGTATCGCTGGAACTTCGGCTTCTTGTATGAAACATCCTTTGATGCCTTGGCAACAGAGTCGATGACCCACCATTCGGGCTCAAAGGGTGTCTGCATGCCGCAAAGCTGCTTGAGAATGCCATAGACTATGGGCATCTCATAGCGGAGCATAAAGCCTATTCGTGTCTCGTCGAAGGGGAAACGCCTAAGCGTCCCCTTCGGCCTTCCTCTTCCTCGATCTGCTATCTTTACTCTCCTGGTGCGGCGTCTCTTCCGCTTCGTCTTTTTCTCTTCCATCGTGGGTGCTCTTTACTGGTTCTACATGTTGTGGGATTCGCCTTTCGGCAATACGCCTGCGACTCTCGATGTCGCCCGTTACATTGATTCTCTTTTTCATTAGACAAAGTATGTGAAGTTTAACTGACAGTTTATATTATAGAAGCCTCGCTCGTAGAGTTGCAACTTACGCTGACCGCCATAGATGGTAAACGACGAGCCTCGGTTGTACTTATGGTCATCGTTCCAGTTGGCAGCCGTACAGCGTACACTATACTTCGGGGGCTGAATCTTGTTAGGTATCATAGCAATGACACCTCCCCAGTTGCTACCATCACGCTTGGCGGTGTTAATCTCGCCCTGAATAGATACAATGCTGCCTATCTGACGAACAAAGAGGTTGCGGGTGTCGGTTCCCTGACCGCTGTTCTCCATCTGCATCCAGCCTGTATCAATGAGCAGTGGCTGGTAGTCCTCGGCAAAGGCCGCACCGAGTGTACGGCACACCTGTCGCTGCGACTCGGCACTGCCCAACACAAGGTCTGTGAGTTTAGCGTCCTTACGCAGGTAATCCTTGACAATCTCATCTTTCGAGAGTAAGTTCAACTTCTCACGAAGGAGAGCCTGTGCCTGAGCAGATGTCTTGCCCTGCGCCACCAAGTAGTTGATATAGTCCTGAAAGAGGTTCTCCATACGGGCAAAGCGACCATCGGCAACACTCTTGACGTAGAACTCCAAATTCTTGGCTATGGTAATAAGTTCATTGGCATTGTAGCCATCAAGCAACCAATTTGCCTTCTTCTTGAGCTCCTTGACTATGGCCGAGGTGAGGACATAGCCTTCAACCTGCGAGTGCGACTTACCATCTGCATCAGTATAGGCAAAGGCTCCCGTCTCGATATTGTTCAACTTATCACGCATCTCCGAGGTGAAGATGATACCCTGGTATGCCGAGTCGGTGCCCAGCTTGCCGGCCATCATATTATCTATCTCCGTTGTGGAATAGACTTCGAGATTTCGGCGTGCCTTGCTCTTATCGGTAAGGTCGCTGAGGTTAGATGTTTTGGTGAGTTTCTGTTCACCAGTACCACCTTTCTCGGCATCAAGCGTAGCACGCACAGCCGCCTGACGCTCTGCCTTGAGTGCTTGTGCCTGCTCCGGTGTAAGGTTATTGACCTCATC
>JAZUMN010000095.1:0-14934 GCA_045603645.1 Alistipes sp.
TCCTCGCCGTCGTAGCACTCGATGATGTGGGGCTTGATCTCCTTGCCACTCATATCGGGCGATGTATCGACGTGCGATATAAAACCTATGACGGGGGCATTCTCACACCCCTCGGATGCAGGAATAGTGCCCATTGCATAGCCATACTTATCCACCGTAACCTCGGTTAAGCCAAGCGTACGCATCTCATCGGCAAGGTAATTAAGCAGCACCAACTGCTTGGAAGTTGAAGGAAATGATGTGCTCTCCTCGTCAGACTGCGTGTCGAAGGAGACGTATTTCAAAAATCTGTCTTTGAGTTCCATATCTATAATATTTGCGCGTTAAAACTACTCATCTTTCTTTGCTCGCATAGTGTGCCAAGCCATATACGCGATAAGAATGATGTACATCACAAGACCTAACCACTCGGCGCTCTTGGTCGCAGCCCAATCGGTGAGGAACCACTCCACACCTACGAATTTAAGCACTGCCGACAGAACACCCATCAGCGCACCACCTGCGATAAAGCCCGACGCGATGAGTGTGCCGCGGTCAAAGCGAGCCTTGTTCAGAGCCTCATCTTTCGAGCGTGAAGATACAAACCAGGCAATCAAGCCGCCCACAACCAGCGGAGCATTCAGATACATAGGGATAAACATACCCAAAGAGAATGCCAGGGCAGGCACGCCGATAGCGGTGAGCACCAAAGCCAGCACAGCACCCATAAAGTAGAGTATCCAGGGTGTTGACCCACCTGTCATCAGAGGCTGGATAACAGCCGCCATAGCATTTGCCTGTGGCGCTACGAGGGCATTCTCGCCCGTGAAGCCGTATGTGTCGTTAAGCACAAGCATAACACCTGCAACAGTCGCCGCCGATACAAACGTGCCGAGGAACTTCCATCCCTCCTGCTTGCGGGGTGTTGTGCCTAACCAATAACCGATCTTTAAGTCGGTAATAAACCCGCCCGCCATAGAGAGTGCCGTGCAGACAACGCCGCCAATGATAAGGGCTGCGGTCATACCCTCCGAGCCACTCAGACCAACGCTAACCAGCACCAATGAACTCAGGATAAGTGTCATAAGCGTCATACCCGACACAGGGTTTGTGCCCACAATGGCGATTGCATTGGCTGCAACGGTGGTGAAGAGGAAGGCAATGACAAAGACTATGAGCAAAGCAACTACACTCTGCACGCCATTACCCAGCAAGCCGAAGTGGAAGAATACCCAGCAGGCAACGAGGGATGCAATCAGTACCGAGAGTATGAGTTTCATAGGCAAATCCTGCTGCGTGCGCTCGATGATTGTTGCTTTGACATCTTTCTTCGCCGTTAGCTCACTCACAGCCAGACCAACGGCCTGACGTATGATGCCCGCCTGACGAATGATGCCAATCAAACCCGCCATAGCAATACCTCCGATACCGATAGGACGGCCGTAGTCGGTAAAGATAGACTCGGGCGATAGAGCAGCCGCATCGGGAGCAATCGAGCCAATCAAAGGCACTATCAAGAACCACACAAGGCACGAGCCCGCAGTGATTATGACGGCATATTTCAGACCGATGATATAACCCAGGCCGAGCACCGCAGCGCCCGTATTGAGTGAAAATACAACCTTGAACTTATCGGCACACATAGCACCGAAGGCAGTAAGGCGTGTCGATACAACCTCTGTCCAGGCACCAAACGTACTTACGACAAAATCATACAAACCGCCAATCAAACCTGCCACAGCGAGCAACTTTGCCTGATTGCCGCCCTTCTCGCCCGAAACGAGCACCTCGGTAGTGGCTGTTGCCTCGGGGAAGGGGTATTTGCCGTGCATCTCCTTTACGAAATACTTTCTGAAAGGAATGAGCAACACAATGCCCAGCACACCTCCCAGCAATGACGAGAGGAAAATCTGGTAAAAGGCTGCATCCAGACCAAGGATGTAGAGCGCTGGCAGAGTAAATATGGCACCCGCAACAATCACACCCGACGAAGCTCCGATAGACTGTATGATGACATTTTGCCCAAGCATATTCTTTTTACCCAGCACCGTGCCCATACCAACGGCGATGATGGCGATGGGGATGGCTGCCTCAAATACCTGACCCACCTTCAAGCCAAGGAAAGCGGCGGCTGCCGAGAAGATTATTGCCATCAGCACACCCATACCCACCGAGTAGGGCGTAACCTCCGAAGGCTGTGAGTCAGCCGACATCAGTGGCTTGTACTCTTCACCCGCTTTCAGCTCACGATAAGCATTTTCGGGGAGAGAGATGTTTTGTTTCTGTTGTTCCATTGTATATAATTTTAGTTAATAATTGCCTCTTGCAAGAGCCGCTCTCCGTAGGAGAGTCACCCGTATCAACTTACAAAAATATACAATTTTTCGGGAAAACGGAAAGATTAGCCGCATAAAATTGGCGGCATAAAAAAAGAGGCTAAATAAATAATTTTTTATTCAACCTCTAAACAAAAGAAATGTTCTTGACTTTGTGTAATGATGCGCTCTGTTAGATGTACTTTTCGCCTGTGTCGAAACGCACATCATCAATGTAATTTTTAATGCTCTGCTCCTCGCTTCGGGGACATATCAGCAGGGCATCTTCCGTGTCAACTATAATGTAGTCTTTCAAGCCATTAACCACTGCTACCTTACCTTTTGGTAGAGATATGAAAGTGCGCTCGGTGGAGTAAGCGTAGCAGGCGTCTGCAACTACTACATTTTCGTTTTTATCCTTTTCCGAAAGCTGGTAGACCGAGCCCCAGGTGCCTACGTCACTCCAACCGAAATCGCCACAGTGAACATAGACATTGTCGGCCTTCTCCATTATGCCGTAGTCGATGGATATGGCCTTGCACTCCGAGAATACCTGCTCAATGGCACGCTCCTGGTCTGCTGTTCCGAGCGAAGGCATCGCAGCCGAGAATAGGGTGTGATGTTCGGGTAGGTACTTCTTAAACGCCTCGACTATTGTTTTTGCGCTCCAAATAAATATTCCCGAATTCCACAAGAACTCGCCACACTCTATAAAAGCCTGAGCGAGCTCAGCATTGGGCTTTTCCGTAAAGCATTTTACACGGCTGATGGGCTCGGAGTTGGACTTCTGAATATAGCCATATCCCGTCTCAGGGCGATTGGGCTGTATGCCTATGGTCATAAGAGCATCGTGGCGAGCCGTGAAATCAAGACACTCGCTAACAAGGGCCTGAAAATCAACTTCATTAAGAATAAGGTGGTCTGACGGTGTTACAATCATCTGAGCCTCAGGGTCATTCTTTAAGAGTGTATATGCCGCATAAGCAACGCAAGGAGCTGTGTTGCGGCCTATGGGCTCGCACAGAATCTGTCTGGGGTCAAGCTCAGGGAGGTGTTGCAATACGAGTTCTTTGTAAGCTCGGTTGGTTACAACCAGGAAGTTCTCGGGCGGAACAATGGGCAGAAATCTCTCAAACGTAGAGCGAATAAACGACTTGCCCGTACCCAGCACATCCAAAAACTGCTTTGGCATAGTTTTGCGGCTTTGAGGCCAGAAACGGGCACCAACACCACCTGCCATAATGACGCAGTACCTATTTTTTACCATATATATAATAAGATTTTGCAAGATTTACACAAAGATACGAAAATATTCGTATCTTTGCCAATTATTATAGCGAATTTTGCGAAAAAGATGAAGATAAGACTTTTTACCATACCCAATGCGCTGACGCTTGGTAACCTGGTGTGCGGAGCTTGCGCTACAATAGCACTCCTGACAAGTGGCGACTTCAAACTTGCATTCTGGCTCGTTGTGGCTTCTGCGGTGTTTGACTTCTTTGACGGCTTTGTGGCTCGTCTTTTGAAGAGCTCCTCGGCAATAGGCGTGCAGCTTGATTCACTGGCCGATATGGTGTCGTTTGGTTTGGTGCCCTCGGTGGCTATGTTCTGCTGGTGTTCGCAGGCAGAGTCTATGTGGCAGGTGCCCGCAGACATTGCTGAGTATGGGGCTTACCTTACACTCATCATCGTTGCCTTCTCGGCACTGCGATTGGCAAAGTTTAATATCGACGAGAGTCAGCACGCGGAGTTCTGTGGCCTGCCTACCCCTGCTAACGGTTTGTTCTGCCTGTCGCTGGCGATGCTTGCAAATACGGGCGATATAACTTTTGCAAAGGAGTGGATAATCCTGCTGTCGGTGGTGATGGCAATGCTTTTGATTAGTCCCGTGCGTATGTTTGCCTTGAAGTTCAAGGGCTTTGGCTGGCAGGGTAATGAGTTGCGTTATATCTTCATACTGCTCTGCGCAGCAATCATCATGGCGATGCCTAAGTTCGCCATGCCTACAATAATTCTTCTCTACATCGCTATATCGACAGTGCGTTGGATAATAAGTTTGCGCAAATAGGAGTTTAATAAAGGATGAGGCATTTAACACGCATAGCGATATTGGGGGTTGTAACACTTCTGTATGTGTTGCTACCCGAATTCACATATGCACAGATTGATGCCGCAGCCATAGCTCGAGCACAGCGCCGAGGAGAGAATGTGTCGCTGGGAGGCTCCAATCCTTTTGACCAAATGGGAGATGGGGCGCAAGGAGAGCCGACGGACTCTACAAAAACCAAGCGTATGCGCAAGCCTTTGGAGTCATACTACTTCAATGACTCTATACGTGCGTTGAAGAATTTTATGTGGCATGTCAGCCGCCAAATGAACGACGTTGAGATACTTCCACTCGATACCACTTTAACAAATTGGCGAATTGACTACCCCTATCAGATTGAGGGTGTGGGTGATATGACTCTTGGAGGTCTGGGTCAATCTACCTTGCCATTTAACTATTTCGAGCGTGAGCAGAGCCCCGATTTCAGCTTTGCACAGTCATATAATGCCTATACATATCGTATGGAGAATGCTCCGTTCTATAACTCGAAAACGCCGTTCCTTAACTTCACATACCTGGAATCGGGTCAGAAACGATACAAGGAGGAGCACTTTGAGATTACTATGGCCCACAACGTCTCGCCCTCGACAAGTTTTAATGTAAACTACAAGGCACGAGGTACAAAGGGTCTGTATGACAGGCAGCGAACGGTGAACCGCAACCTCTCACTTGCCTTTGCACATACGGGCAAGCGTTATTCGGTGCACGCTGCATATCTGCATAACCGCATCACACAGCGCGAGAATGGTGGTGTGGTAGGTATCTGGGCTGTGGCGGATACTACTTATGAACATCCGTCTGGTGTGCCTATGAAGCTGGCAGAGGCCAATGCCGAGAACTCATATCGTAACAATTCGTTGTTCGTCAAGCAGGCGTATGCCATACCGTTGCAACGTGTTACAGACTACGACTTCTCGCTGGCTGATTTGTCGGCCATCTATGTTGGGCACATATTTGAATACAATACGTGGAGCAAGTTGTACACTGACGAGAAGGCTACATACACCGACGAGCGCGGCGAATTGGAGGATGGAATATATTATCCCACCGAGGGTGAGTATTACAAAGACTGGTATATATCGCCAGATATGTCGCGTGACTCCATTCGTGAACGAGTTGTTTCCAACCGCTTGTTTGTCGAGGCGCAGCCCTGGGACCGCAATGGTGCCATAGGTCGTCTGGGTGGCGGTGTAGGTTTGGATATGCACGCTTACTCGCAGTTTATGATACCAAATGACTACTTGTCGGGAAAGTATAACGTAGATAAGAAGAATGCGCTGTATGCATTCGGAGCCATAAGTGGCAAGATAAGACAATTTGCCGACTGGGGTGCTAATGCAAATTACCACTTGGCCGGATACAGGAGCGGAGACTTCGATATAAATGCTCACATAGCACTTACGGCGAAGCTTCGAGGACATCCCGTTACCCTCCGAGGCGAGTTCTCGCAGTTGCGACAGTCTGCCTCATATTGGGAGGAGAACCTATTCTCAAACCACTATGTGTGGTTTAACTCCTTTGATAAGGAGAATGAAACTCGTTTTAAGGTATCGCTTCAAATCCCCAGCATAGCACTTGAACTGAGTGCCTGGCAGGGTGTGGTGTCGAACAAGGTTTACTACGACGCCGAGAGCCGCGTTCAGCAGGCGGCAGATGCGATTAGCCTGACGAGTTTGTATGCTCGTAAAGATTTCCGCATTGGCGGACTTCATCTCGACCACAGGGTATTGGTGCAGTGGAGCACAAATCAAGAGGTTATCCCCGTTCCATTATGTAGTGCCTTCCTCTCTTACTACTACGAATTTTGGGTAGAGAAGAAGAAGGTGTTGCGCTTGCAGATTGGTATCGATGGAAGGTTTAATACCAGGTATTACACCCCCTCGTACAATCCTGCACTTGCAGCATTCTACAATCAGCGCGAATACAAGGTGGGTAATTATCCCTACCTTGATGCCTTCGTGACTGCTAAATGGAAGAGAATGCGCATCTTCTTAAAGTACCAGCACGTGAACTTTGGACTGTTTGGCAATGGCGAGTATTTCACCGTTGCGGGCTATCCTCAGAATCCGGGTATGTTTAAGATGGGTATCTCGTGGAGTTTCTATGATTAAAGTGTTGTAAGGCACAGACATAAGCTGCCCGCAATAGAGGACTTTATGTCAAAAAAGACAATTATTCTATCTTTTGTACTCCTGATTATGGGAGCGACAATTTTTGAATCTCGCATCTTGGGCGAGGAGGAGTTGAAGCAAGCCGAGATGGTGGCGGCAACTCAGGCTGCGGATGTAGCAGCGCAGGACACAGTTAAGGTGCAGTGCATTATTTCGGATTATGACGATATGATGCGTCGCATAAGCGCAGAGGAGGGGCAGGATTGGCTTCTGATGAGTGCCATAGCCTACAATGAGTCACGATTTAAGTCACATCTGGTGTCAAAGCAGGGTGCCATAGGACTTATGCAGGTGATGCCTATCGTGGGCAAGCAGTTTAATGTTGATAAGGAGCAGATTGCCGACCCTGAGACCAACATACGCCTTGCGGGCAAGCTCCTGACGCAGATTGACAAGATTTTGAAGATTTCGCCTTCGGCATCGGCTCACGACCGACTGAGCATTATTCTTGCAAGTTACAACGGAGGTGTAGGCCACGTTGCTGATGCACGCCGCCTGGCAAAAAGCAATGGCGAAGATTACAATTCGTGGGAGGTCGTAGCCCGCTACCTCAAACAGAAGGCTGACCCTGCGGTTTACAAGAGCGACCTTGTACGTCACGGCAGGTTCACAGGCAGCCGCCAGACTGAGGCTTATGTGCGAGATGTTATGCAGCGTTACGATGTGTATCGCCAGATGACAAATCAGATTTAGACACATACAAAACAAAAGGGGTTGTCCAACAAGTTTTTGAAGGACAACCTCTTTTCCTTGAAGTTGTAAGTAAACTGCGGTTTTCGAGTCTGCGCAAGCCTAAAATTAGCTCTTGTTATTACTTCTTGTCGCGCTTGGTGTAGAGGAAGCGGCGAATCTTCTTCGATGGAGTCTTTTCGAACTCCTCCTCCTGCTCGACAACCTCGGTGATGCGTGAGAAGCGGTTTACCTGTGAGTTAACATACTTGATGACATCCTGCTTGATTTCATTCATACGCTTGCTCCACTCATCCTTCTTTACGTTCCACTCGTCGCGTGTAATCTCCCACTTAGCCATAAACTCATCTTTGAGCTTCTCGATAGCCTCGCTGTCGAAGTGTACAAGGGCAATAAGGTGACCACCCTGCTCGGTTACAACAGACTCCGACACAAAGACGTGAGAGTTCAATACATTCTCAATCTCTTCGGGGTAGATGTTCTCTCCACTTGGGCCCAGAATCATATTCTTCAAGCGTCCCTTGATAAAGATGAAACCATCCTCGTCAATATATCCCAGGTCACCCGTGCGGAACCAACCATCGTTGGTAAATACCTCGGCCGTAGCCTCCTCATTCTTGTAGTAACCCAGCATAACCGAAGGTGAGTTTACGACAATCTCGCCGTGACCCGTCTCGGGGTTTACATTGTCAAGGCGTACCTGCACACCCTTCATCTGAGGGCCTGTTGCGCCAATCTTCGTGGCGGGCGAAATCTGACCCGCAACAAGTGGGGCAGTCTCGGTAAGACCATAACCTATGGCGTAAGGAATCCTGGCCTCGACCAGGAACTTCTCGACACGCTCGTCGAGCTTGGCTCCGCCAATAAACAGACGTGCCTTGCCTCCAAATGCCTGGTTGAGCTTCTTGCCCGCAATGCGGTGCAGCAGGCGGCGGAAGCAGCCAATGCCGTAGATTGTCTTTATGAACTTGTTGGATGTGAACTTAGCCACAATCTGCGAGTTGTAAATCTTCTCGATGATAAGCGGCACAATAAGGAAGCACGTTGGACGCACCTTACGCAGTGCTGGGAGTAGCACCGATGGTGTGGGTGGCTTCTCCAAATATGTGGTCTTGGCACCCGTAGCAAAGACGTAGAGCATACCCAGCGAACACTCGTAAGTGTGCGACAATGGCAATACCGACAACATAGAGTCCTCGGTACCGATAGGGTAGAGCCCGTAAATCATATTAATCTGCTGCGCCAGGTTGCCATGCGTAAGCATAACGCCCTTAGGACGTGATGTTGTGCCCGATGTGTAGATGATAACAGCCAGGTCCTCGGGCTTGGGCATAGCCATCTCGCCGGCACCTGTAACCATCTGCGAAATAACGCTGAGGTTCTTGGTGCGGATTACGATGTTAAGTGTAGGTATAATCTCCTTGGGTACCTTGGTGTAGAGTTTGTCCGAGGTCAGGAGAGCCTTCGACTCGGAGTGCTTGATTAACATCTCTATCTCTGCACTTGTGAAGTCGGGCATAATTGGCACAACGACCATACCTGCCGACACTACTGCCAAGTAACAAACGCCCCAGTTAGGCATACTGCTGCTCAAAAGAGCCACCTTGTCGCCAGCCGACAGACCGGCACCAAGCAGCAACTCCTGAACCTGCTTTACTCGCCTGCCCACCTCTGCATAGGTAACATCTTCACTGCCGAGCATCGAGAACACCACTTTGTCGCTGTATTTCTCGACACTGCGATGAAGAAGATCATAAAGTGTAGTTAAATTCATAATAAAAAGTTATATTCGTAGTAAATTTGCAACGAAGATAGTGAAAAATATTTAATTTCGCTAATTTTGTGTTGAAAATGGTAAATATTAAGGGCGCATACATAAAAAAAATGGCTTCGCAGGTGGGTTTTGACCTCTGTGGAGTGGCTCGGTGTGAGAATTTGTCGCTCAATGCCGAGGCTTTGGATGTATGGCTGCAAAAAGGATACAACTCCTCGTTGGAGTATATGGAGCGCAATGCGGACAAGCGTTGCGACGCAAGGCTGATGGTCGAAGGCGGAAGGAGCGTAATAGTCTGCGCCGTGAGTTACAAGTCGGCCATTAGTGGCGGTTATGGAAATGCAGACAGATGCAAGATAGCCTCCTACGCCTGCAACAGGGACTACCACAAGAGCATAAAGAAGATGTTAAAACAACTTCTTGTCGCCTTGCAGGCCGAGTATCCTGCATTAAGCGGCAGGGCGTTTGTCGATTCGGCGCCAATTTTCGAGAAACAGTATGCTGTAAATGCCGGTCTGGGGTGGATAGGACGGCAGTCGTTGCTCATTACGCCCCAATATGGTAGCTATGTTCTGCTTGGTGAGCTAATCGTAGATGCTCAGGTGGATGAATATGACTCTCCGATTCAGGGCGGCTGTGGCGATTGCCGCCGATGTATAGAGGCTTGCCCCAACGGCGCCATCGTAGAGCCAATGGTGGTAGACACCTCGCGTTGCATATCGTGCCACACCATCGAACGGCAACCCTTGTCAGAGATAAATCTCAATGGCTGGATATTCGGGTGTGACGAGTGTCAGAACTGCTGCCCATATAATCGAAAGGCTATGCAACATAATTCTCCGCTGTTTGACCCATTGTTCGACCCTCGTGAGATTTCGCCCGAAGAGTGGGCGGCGATGGGCGAGGAGGAGTTTCAATCAAGGTTTGGCTCCACACCCCTGAAACGATGCGGGTTGGCGAGAATACAAAAGAATATAAACAAATAATCCGAGTCGTTAGGCTCGGATTATTTGTTTATATTGCGACTCCTTATTATTTATAGAAGAGCGAGCTAATCTCCTTGTAGTTGTGAACGTGCTCGATAACCTCGGCGAAGATGTCGGCAACGCTCAGCACAGTAAACTTATGCAAGTCCTTCTCGGGGTTCAGAGGAATGGTATCCGTAACGATAACCTCCTGCAACTGGCTGGCGTTGATTCTCTCGTAAGCGGCACCCGACAAAATAGGGTGGGTGATTACGGCACGCACGCTGTTAGCTCCCTTGGCCATAAGCATATCGGCAGCCATACAGATTGTACCTGCGGTGTCAATCATATCATCCACGATGATGATGTTGCGACCCTCGACCTCGCCAATGGCAGTCATACTACCCACAACATTAGCCTTTGCGCGCTCCTTGTGTGAGATGATGATTGGTGCCTGCAAGTGCTTTGCGTAAGAGTTGGCACGCTTTGCTCCACCCATATCGGGTGAAGCGATTGAGAGGTTCTCGATGTTAAGGCTCTTGATGTAAGGCACGAAGATGCCACTTGCATAGAGTGCATCAACAGGAACATCGAAGAAGCCCTGAATCTGGTCGGCGTGCAGGTCCATAGTCATAATTCTGTCAACGCCGGCAGCAACCAACAGGTTGGCAACGAGCTTAGCACCGATTGGAACACGGGGGCGGTCCTTGCGGTCCTGACGAGCCCAACCGAAATAAGGAATAACGGCAATGACCTTGTAAGCCGAAGCACGACGCGCTGCGTCAATCATCATCAAAAGCTCCATCAAATTGTCCGATGATGGGAATGTAGATTGAATGATGAAAACCGTGCAGCCACGAATAGACTCGTTGTAGTAGGGTTGGAACTCACCATCGCTGAACTGCAACACCTCCACATCACCAAGCTCAGAGCCATAGCTCTTTACAATCTTCTCAGCAAGATAACGCGATGCGCGTCCTGTAAAAAATTTAATCTTATGAACAGCCATTTTGTTTGTATTTTATAATTTCACAAATTTCTTCATCTATTCAGCCTGCTCCTCCGGTTCGGCACTCTGTTGCAGGCATAGCTCTATGTAATTTAGCACTTCGTCACGCCCTGTGCCCTTCTCCGACGAGGTGCATATCATTGGAGGCAACTCCTCCCACTGCTCGGCAAGGGCCTGATAGAAACGCTCCACACTACGTCTTAGCTGGCTTGCCGAGAGCTTGTCGCCCTTGGTGAAGATTATTCCAAAAGGAACGCCATTCTCGCCCAGCATCTCAATAAAACGCAGGTCTATCTTCTGAGGCTCCAACCGCGAGTCTATGAGCACAAACAGAAAGTGCATCTTCTTGCATTTAAGCACATAGTCGAGGATTATTTTCGAGAACTCGCCACGCTGCGACTTCGACACGCGTGCATAGCCGTAGCCCGGCAAATCGACCAGGTACCACTCGTTGTTTATGGTAAAGTGATTTATAAGGCGTGTCTTGCCCGGTGTTGCCGACACCTTGGCCAGCCCCTTGCGGCCTGTGAGCATATTTATAAGCGAAGACTTGCCTACATTGCTGCGGCCTATAAA
The DNA here is from genome assembly GCA_045603645.1 of Alistipes sp. Taxonomy (GTDB): domain Bacteria; phylum Bacteroidota; class Bacteroidia; order Bacteroidales; family Rikenellaceae; genus Alistipes. Next base: position 11,587 of record JAZUMN010000095.1, read on the forward strand.
AGCAATATCACGCAAGTTATCCTTGGGAACCTGCGAGATTTTCTCTGAACTACACTTAAATTCAGCCTTGGTGATTTGCATCGTGCTTTTATTATAGGTGGCTTTACTGACACAAAAATATATAAAAAAACCCAAATGAAAAAGAATAATTGATGGAAATAAAAAAGTCACTCAACTTTTTTGTTTGAGTGACTCGTCTTATCAAATATTCTCCGCTTTCATCATCCTGCGCCAACGCATATATCCCGCCACAGCCATTGCCGAGTAGAGGGCATAGAGTCCGGCCGTGAGAGGTATATCCTTATATATGTACAGTCCCACGGTGACCATATCGACAATAAGCCACACCAGCCACTGCTCAACATACTTACGCGAGAGCATCCAGTAGGCCACAATGCATAGCGCCGTTGTCAGCGAATCCCAGAACGGCACCCCACTGTCGGTAAAATGCACCAAAAACAGATATATGGCAGCGTGCAGCACCAGGTACATCCCCACAATCGCTACCATTGCCGCGAGAGGGGTGCTGGATATCTTCAACTCCTTCTTACTCTTCTCTTTGCTCTTGCCCTTCGCTCCGCGACTCCATACTATCAAGCCATAGACCCCTGCCAGAACGTAGTATAGTTGCATTGAGAAGTCGGCATAAAGTCCCGAGCGGAAGTAGAGTATGCCGTGCACCAGAGGCATAATTATACCCACAACCCACAGCCATATATTGGCCTTGTATTCAAGCCACAGATAGAGCAGACCGAGCACCACACCCACAATTTGAAGAATAAGTTTAAGATCCATTGTTTGTAGTTTTAGAATTTTACGGTAATGTTTGCCAACGCATGCAGCGGCGCTTGTGGGAAGTAATAAGCCTCGTCGTAACGCTTCCCGTCCCACATATACGAGTAGCCGTAGCCATTGCTGCAATAGAGCGAGTTCAGGAGGTTATATACGGTAACACCAAGACGCACACTCTGAGCCTTGCGAGTACGCAGCGTATAGGCAAGTTCAAGATTTGTCACGCAATAGCTATCCAGCGACAGCGCCTCGCACTCGTTGTTTGTGAAGTACTGCTTGCCCACATATTGTGTGCGCCACACAGCCTCGAAACCCTTGACGTGGAAGTCGGCATACGCCGCAGCCATCACATCGGGCGAGTAGGCGATGGTCATCTCGCCGAGATTTTCTCCATAAGTGGGACTGTCGGCAAGCATATCGACATAGCTGGTAATCTTGTTGCGGCTCAGTGTGGCATTACCTCCCAGCGTAAGCCAGCGGGTGACATCCCACGCAGCCGAGAGCTCCACGCCACAACGATAACTCTTAGGTACGTTTACATTCAGTGCATCGGAGCTGTCGTTGACCATTCCCGTAGGTATCAGCTGGTCGCGGTAGTGCATATAATACAGGTTTACGCCCAGCTGCAAGCGTGGCGCAGTGTACTGATAGCCAACCTCATAGTCAAACAGCATCTCCGACTTTGGCTGTGTCTGGTCTGCGGCAAACATATAACGGTCGGTAAAGTCCGAGCGTGTAGGTTCCTTCTGCGCTATGGCAAACGATGCAAAGATGTTGTTGCGCTCAGCAAACGAATAGCTCACACCTACGCGAGGGTTGAAGAAATGGTACTTCTTGTCCACATTTATAGGCTGCATCTGCATCGTGTTCCAATCGAAGTTGTCATTCACGCCCCAGGCCTTGTAGCTAACATAACGATATTGCAGGTCGGCATAGATATTAAGCCCCCTGGCTGCCTGCCAGGTACTCTTGAAGAAGATGTTTGCATCCTGCTTATCCACATCGTTGTCGTACCACCTGCCCTGAATGGCACTCTGCTCAAAGCCATCAACCCAGTCCAGCTCGCCCCAATGCGGACAGGTGTAGTAGCTCCACGCACCACCCATAAGCAGTTGCAGGCGCTCGGTGGAGTAGGCTGCCGTGGCATTGAGTCCTGTGGTGTGGTTGCGCATAATCTTACGGCGTATCATATCGGCCTCGACGGTAGCATCCTCTATGCCGAGGTTGCCATATTCAAGCAGCGTGCGTGCATCCTTGTACTGCTTGTAATAACCATAGCCATAGGTGTAGAAACCCATAAGTGAGAGCGACCAGGAGTCTGAGAAGCGGTGGTTCAACATCAACTGATTGTTTAGCTGGGTGTAGTTATCCGTCTGGTCATCATAGTAATCCACGTGCGTACCATCAGCCAAGACGTGCGCTCCGTGTGAGGTCTCATACTGACCCTCGGTGTGATAAAGTCTGCCATACAGCTCCATCTCCTGCTTTGTTACGCCCGTATATGTGAGGTAGGTCTTGGCCTTGCCGCCAAACGAGAGGAACTTGATGCTTGTGCGAGGACCATAGTGTGCCGCCTGCAACATGTACGATTTCAAGTCGGTGGAGCCTCTGTCGACGTATCCATCCGAGCCTATATGCGTAAGGCGTGCATCCACAGCCCAGCCACCCTTCATAAGACCTGAGCTGAGAGCCACAGCCTGCTTGTTGGTGTTGTAGGAGCCATACGAGAACGATGCCTCACCGCAGAATGAGGATGATGGGGCAGAGGTAGTCATACTCACAGCACCTCCAAAGGCGCCCGTGCCGTTTGTAGATGTACCCGCACCGCGCTGCACCTGCACATCGCCCACAGCCGAGAGCAGGTCGGGTGTGTCGTACCAATAGGTTGAGTGCGAATCGGGATTATTCAGCGGCATACCATTAACGGTCACGTTTATACGCGTAGCATCTGTGCCGCGCAGACGTATCGAAGTGCCACCAATACCTATACCCGTCTCGTTTGTGGCAATCATCGAGGGCGTAAGAGCCAGCAGCGATGGCACATCCAGTCCATAGTTACGGCGGGCGATGGTCTCGTGACTAAGGTTTGAGTGTGCTACGGGGGTTGTCTTTGTAGCGCGGGTGGCTACGACGTGAATCTGTTGCAGGTCATCCTCCATAGAGATTGAATCCTGCTCGGTGGGCTGCAACTGCTCATCAGCAGAGCCATCCTGTGCCCACACAATGCCCGACGATAGTATCGTCACGGCAAGGGATAAAAAAATCCTTTTCATGTCTTTTAGTTTTTAAGTTAAAAATACAGAAAAGGGGTATAAATGTTGATTACGCTTCTCCCGGTCTCGGCATTACCCGTATCCGGTACAATGGGTATAATCTCAGCCTGATAGTAAGGCACCCCTTAGAGTAACAGCGTTGCATAACCACGGTTACACAACTCTAAATCAAAAAAGGCTGCTAACAATCTCTTGTCAGACAGCCCCTGCGGTGCGTAGGGGACTCGAATCCCTGACCCCGTGCGTGACAGGCACGTATTCTAACCAGCTGAACTAACGCACC